>JAFGDP010000143.1 GCA_016932075.1 Chitinispirillaceae bacterium
CAGGAGGCTTCGCACGGTGCCGGGCAGACCCTGCCGGTGATCTCCGGAAGGTTGTTCGTTGCCTCAAGCCGCAGGAGCGCCTCTTTCCAATCGTTACGGTAGATGCAGTCGTTCCATTCAGGGATGAGATTGCACACCGGGCACCCGAGCGCATGACAATACGGAATACCGCAATCCATGCAGCGGGCACCCTGTTTCGACAGTTCCTCCTTGGGCAGCGGTGCACTACATTCCCGGTAATCGGTAACCCGTTCTGCGGGCGGCCGGCGCGCGCCCTCGGTGCGTTCGAACTCCAGAAATCCCGTTGATTTTCCCACTAGCGAAAGACCTCCTCGGTGATCGTCACCACGTCCGTTTCCCTTGATTCCGCCTTCTGCATGCGTTCAAGCGCATGGCGGTACTCGATCGGCATCACCTTGACGAACCGGGGAACCATTTCGGTCCAGTCGCGAACAATGCTCGCGGCATACTCGCTGCCCGTACAATGGACATGATCGCCGATCAACCTGTAGAGAAGCCGCTCGTCCTGCTCGCCTGCTACCGGCTCGATATCGACCATTTCCAGGTTGCACTTGGTGTCGAACAGCTGGTCCTCGTCGAGGACATAGGCGATGCCGCCGCTCATGCCTGCGGCGAAATTGACGCCGGTCTTGCCAAGCACCACCACGATCCCGCCGGTCATGTATTCGCACCCGTGGTCGCCCACGCCCTCGACCACGGCGGCGGCGCCGCTGTTGCGCACCGCGAACCGTTCCCCGGCCATGCCGTTTATGAACGCGAGACCGCTTGTCGCGCCGAACAGGCTCACATTGCCGCAAATGATGTTGTTCTGCGGGCGGAAAGTCGAGCTTTTCGGGGGGTAGACAACAAGTTTCCCGCCGGAAAGACCCTTGCCCAGATAGTCGTTGGCGTCGCCTTCGAGTTCGAAAGCGATTCCCGGCGCCAGAAAGGCGCCGAAACTCTGGCCGGCCGATCCGGTGAACTTGCAGGTGATGGTATCGGCGGGGAGCCCGGTAGAACCGTAGCGTTTCGACACCTCGGCCGAGAGCATGGCGCCCACGGTACGGTTGCGGTTGCGGATCGACGCGAAAAGACTGACGCTTTCCTTTTTATCAAGCGCTTTGCCGGACTGGGCGATCAGTTCGGGATCAAGCGACAGCGAATAATCATGGGTCTGAGCAACGCTGCAGCGTATCGAGGTTCCGTGGGGTACTGCAGGTGACATGAACACACGGGAAAAGTCGAGACCGTTGCTTTTCCAGTGTCCGACCGCGGTATCGGTTTGCAAAAGATCGGTCCGGCCGGCCAGCTCATCAATGGTTCTGATGCCAAGCGCCGCCATGATTTCCCTGGTTTCCTGCGCCACGAACCGCATGAAATTGATCACGTGTTCGGGTTTGCCGGCAAACCGTTTGCGCAGCCGCGGGTCCTGGGTCGCCACGCCGACCGGACAGGTGTTCAGGTGGCATTTGCGCATCATGACGCAGCCCAGCGTCACCAGAACGATAGTGCCGAAACCGAACTCTTCGGCGCCGAGCAGCGCGGCGATCACCACATCGCGGCCGGTGCGGAGCTGGCCGTCGGTCTGTACGCGGATCCTGTCTCGCAGCCGGTTCACGACCAGCGTCTGCTGTGTCTCGGCCAGCCCGATCTCCCAAGGAATGCCGGCGTTTTTGATCGAAGAGAGGGGAGAGGCGCCGGTGCCGCCGTCATGTCCGCTGATGAGCACCATATCGGCCTTTGCCTTTGCAACGCCGGCCGCCACGGTGCCGACGCCGACCTCCGCTACGAGCTTGACCGATATGCGCGCCCCGGGGTTGGCGCATTTGAGGTCGAAAATGAGCTGGGCAAGGTCTTCGATGGAGTAGATATCATGGTGGGGCGGCGGGGATATGAGCATGACACCGGGCGTGGAGTAACGGACCCGGGCTATGGTGTCGTCGACCTTGAGGCCGGGAAGCTGGCCGCCTTCACCGGGCTTTGCACCCTGAGCGATTTTAATCTGCAGTTCGCGCGAATTGACCAGATAGTTCGACGTGACGCCGAACCGTGCCGACGCCACCTGTTTTATTGCGCTCTTCCTGGAGTCGCCGTTCGCCATCGGTGCGTACCGTTCCTCTTCCTCGCCGCCTTCGCCTGAATTGGAGGCCGCGCCGAGCCGGTTCATGGCGATCGCGATCGTTTCATGCGCCTCCTTGCTGATGGAGCCGAACGACATGGCCGAGCTCACAAACCTTCTGACGATTGAATCAACCGGTTCCACCTCGTCCAGCGGTACCGCCTCCCGGAGCTTAAACGTGAACAGACCGCGGAGGGTGCAGAGGTTTTTTGACGTATTGTTGATTTCTGCGGAGTAGGCCTTGTACAGCGCATAGTCGTTTTCCCGTACCGCCCGCTGAAGCATGATAATGGCTTCGGGGGAGAGCAGGTGTTTTTCAGAGAATTTCCTGAAATGGACCTGTCCTCCCGAGTCGAGCGCGTCAATCCCGGCGTCACTATGCGAAAAGGCCCTCCGGTGGCGCGTGAGCGTTTCAGTTGCGATCTCCTTCATGCCGATACCGCCGATGCGGGACGAGGTACCGGGAAACCAGGTCCGCACAAGTTCCTCTGCCAGCCCAACGGCCTCGAAGAGCTGCGCGCCCCGGTAGGAGCGGAGCGTTGAAACGCCCATTTTGGCCATGATCTTGAGCAGTCCTTTTTTCAGCGCCGTGATATAGTTCTCTATGGCGCTTTCAAGACGCAGGCACGGCACGAGCGTGCCGCGGTCCTTGAGATCGGCGATGATTTCAAGGGCGAGATAGGGATTGACCGCGCTTGCACCGAATCCGAGCAGCATGGCAACGTGCATGACGTCCCGTGCTTCGGCCGTTTCGATCACAAGCCCGGCAAGCTGTCGCTTCTGTACCTTTACAAGGTGGTGATGGACCGCTGACGTGGCGAGGAGCGCCGGAATGGGCGCCTTGCGTTCTGAAACATCGCGGTCCGAAAGGATAAGGAGCGAGTACCCCTGTTCGATCTTGCGCTCGGCCGTACGGCAGAGCTCCTGGATCGCCGCCTCGAGCTCCTTCTCGCCGATTGAAGCGAAAAAGGTCATTGGCAGCACGATCGCGCGGTAGCCGTGATGGTCGAGATTGCGAAGCTTGTCAAGATCGTCATTGGAAAGGAAGGGATGGGGTAGTTTGAGCTGCCGGCAGTGCTCCGGGGTCTCGTCGAGCAGGTTCTGCTCGCGGCCCACGAAACTCATGAGCGACATCACCAGGTGCTCCCGGTACGGGTCGATCGGCGGGTTGGTCACCTGGGCGAAGAGCTGCTTGAAGTAGGAGTACAGGAGCTGCGGCCGCTCTGAAAGCACGGCGAGCGCGGCGTCGTTGCCCATGGAAAGCACGGGCTCCTGCGCGTTTTCGGCCATGGCCTGAAGCACCATCCTTATCTCCTCCGTGGTGTACCCGAACATCCGCTCGCGGTTGATAAGCGTTTCACGGTCGGTCCGGACGTGTTCGGTTGCCTGAAAAAGGCCTTTGAGTTCGATCCTGTTGTCCTCAAGCCAGCGGCGGTACGGTTTACGGCGTGAGATCGACGCCTTGATCTCGTTGTCGTGAATGACGCGGCCGAGCGCGGTATCGACCAGAAACATCTTGCCCGGTGCGAGACGCCCTTTGAGAAGGATGTCTTCGGGTTGAATCTCGAGCACGCCGGTCTCCGAAGCCATAACGACCTTGCCGGTCTTGGTGACCACATACCGCGCCGGCCGCAGGCCGTTACGGTCGAGCGTGGCGCCGATTGTTATCCCGTCGGTAAACGCAATCGCGGCCGGCCCGTCCCACGGCTCCATGATGGAGGCGTGGTATTCGTAGAAGGCCCGTTTGTCTTCACTGATATGGTATTTGGTGCCGAATGCTTCGGGGATCATCATCATCATGGCGTGCTCAATGGTCCTGCCGCCGCGGATCAGGAGCTCGAAAACATGGTCGAACATGCCTGAGTCGCTCTGCGCCGTGTCGACGACAGGAAGGAGCTTGGCGCCGTCGTCGCCGAAGAGCGGCGACGAGATGGACTTTTCCCGTGCCTTCATCTTATTGATGTTGCCGCGCAGCGTGTTTATTTCGCCGTTATGGGCCACGTAACGGAACGGCTGGGCCAGGGGCCAGGAGGGCATGGTGTTGGTGCTGTACCGCTGGTGGACGAGTGCGAGCGCGCTCTGGAATTCCTTGTTCACCAGGTCCGGGTAAAACGAATCGAACTGCGGCGCCGCAAACAACCCCTTGTAAACAATGGTCCTGCTGGAAAACGACGGCACGTAGAGCTCTTCGCACGAAAGGCCGGCCTTACGCGCCGAATGCTCGATGACCTTTCGCGTGACGTACAACCGCTGTTCGAGATCGGCGCCGGAACGGCCGTCGTACGATACAAACAGCTGCATAATGGCAGGTACCGAAGCACGTGCCATAGCACCCAGGTGCTCTGGGCATATCGGGACCTCGCGCCATCCCAGAATTTTGCCGCCTTCGGCGGTCACCCCTGCTTCGATGATGCTTGTTGCCAGCGCGCGTTTATGCCCGTCCCGCGGCAGAAACAGCATGCCGACGCCATAGGTGCCTTCGGCAGGAAGCTGGATACGGAGTCGTTCGTTTTCAATGAGAAAAAATTGATGCGGTACCTGGACCAGCATGCCGGCGCCGTCGCCGGTTTTCGCATCGCCTCCGACCGCCCCGCGGTGGACAAGATTTTCAAGAATGGTCAGGCCGTCAAGCACCGTCTGGTGCGACCGCCGGCCGTTGATGGTGACGACGAAACCGACGCCGCAGGCGTCGTGTTCATACCATGGGTCGTACAGGCCTTGTTTTTTCATGAACGCCGTTTCCTTGTCTGCTGCAATGGATCACTCCTGTCAGTTCCTGAAACAGATGCCGTTCTGGTGCAGCGGGTCCGCGTGCAGGAAAAGCCCCTGCGCCGATGCGTCGATGACCCTGATGACGCGTTCCCAGGAAGACGCCTCGGGAAGGAGCGTTGACAGGGTGCTGGGACTTGTTTCAAAAAATTCTTGTTTGAAAATCGTGCCGGAACGGTCGGGGTAGATGGCCATGTACAGCATGTCCATCTCGACAAGGTCGTTGAAAAAGTGAGTCCCTAGAGAAACGTCCGGAACGAGCCCTTCGCGCATGAGCGAGAGCTCGATGAGCACCTTGACGTTGCTTATTTCGGCAAACGACACCGGCACCCCGAGCGACGGCGTGGTGGTCCCCCACCGTCCCGGACCGATGAGCGCGAGCGTTTCAACCTTGTTTCTGCCGTTGAGGCGTGCAAGGGTACCGATGATCCGCGCGACCTGGTACTGCTGCTGCTGCGTCAGGTCGCTGTATGCCGAATGGACGACGTATATGATGCGTTCCACGGGTGAAGAGATGCTGCAGCCGATGATCGGGCCGCTGGTTTTAAACAGTGTACGGTCATCTTCTATTTCTCCGATGTCTTTCTGCAGAGCGCCTGATGTGCGCACCTGAAAGGGCCTGCACTGCACCAGGTTGATACGCAACTTGCGGTCCGTCAGGAAATTTGCGGTGAATTCAATGTCGACCGGGTGGTTGTAGGCGGTTTCGAGTATAGCGAGCATGCCGCGCATGTCGTCCACGAAGCTCGTTTCTTCTATAAGCTTTTCAAATGTGACTGCCCATGAGGAATAGCTGCCCAGGAGCATCCCGGCGGCACGCTGCTCCGCAGCTTCGTCACGGGAACAGAGCAGGTCAACGGGAAGGTCCTTTCCGGTGTGGTCGAGCACCTCCCGCAGTCCCATGGAAAGGAGGCGGTTTTCCCGCAGGTCGAGCACATCGACCTTCCGCTGGCTGAAGCGAAACCGGTCTTCGGCGGCGCCGCCGGGCTGGCGCTCCGGCGCGTTCAAGGACACAATGCGCGTGTAATCGTCGTCGCTCCGGTTGACCGCCCGGGTGCCGAGACCGAAGACAAGACGGAGCACCCCTGCCCGGGGGTCAATATCGGGGGACCATACATACGGATTGAACGAAAATCCGACACCGGCCACCTGGGGAAAGAAAAGTCCATGATTTGATGCCCCGGACACCCGCTGTACGAGGAGGGCCATCTGTTCGTCCTTGTCAAGGAGACCACGGTGGGCCCGGTACGAGAGCGCGTCCTGGTTCATGGTGCTCGCGTACACGGTACGAACGGCCGACATGAAGTTTTCAAGGCGCTCCTCCGGTGTTCCCTGATTTGCGCAGAACACGCTCTCGTATTTTCCCGAAAAGGAGTTGCCGTAGGCGTCCTCGAGAAGGCTTGAGGATCTGATGATGATCGGCGACTGGCCGAAATAGTTGAGCAGTGCCGTGAACTGGGCAACGATGTCGTCGGGAAACGTGCCGGAGAGAAGGCGCTGCCGTGCTTCCTGCGCGGTATCAATAAGCGATTCGTGATTCTTGAGCCTTCGCCGTACCCACCAGCAGCCGTTGCGTATCAGGTAGGTGTAAAACACGTCGCTGCCGATGTAAAAGGAGTCGTGCGCGCCCATGCGCTCCCGCCATCGGGGGTCCTTTTTCTGCAGGATCGCGCGCGCAAGAAGCATGCCCGCCGATTTCCCGCCGATAAGACCGGTACCGATCATGCGTTTGCCGATTTCGATCAGATCTGCGAAAGTAAAATAGTGTTCAGCCAGCGCCAGAATCTGCGGGTCGCGCGTTACTGCCATGCGTATCAGCCGGTTGAACAGCCGGTGCGCGTTCCGTGAAGGTTTTTTTCCTGACAGGCCTTTTTCTGCCATCTCCTGTGCGCTGGTGAAGGTCCGGGACCAGATATCCGGATGATGCACGCTGAAATCAAGCCACGGATGGGTCACCGATCCGAGCACTTCGGAGATGACCGCGCTGTATCTGATCGGAATGAAATTGCCGTTCTCTTCCCAGCGGTGCAGCGTATACATGGTCTCGCTGTGCCGTTTGTACACCTTCTTGGGCTGGATGTACAGTCGGTTTTTGTCACGGAACACGTCGATAACCACCTGCGCCGTGCCGTGAATTGCGTCTATCGCATGGGCGCTGTGCACGTTTTTTAAAAGAGAAAAATAGGCGGCGGTCTCCCAGTCGTAGAGATAGGGGCAGGTGAGCATGAAAAAATTACCGAGCATGCGGTCGCTGTACCAGTCAACGGCAAGCTCTGAAAGACAATCAAACACGTAGCACGCGCCCGCACCTGATTTTTCTATGACGTCGAAAATATCATCGATGAAGCTTTCAAAGCCGTTTTCAGGGTGGAGCGTGACAACCCTTGCAGATATGCTCTGCGGCAGAAGGCAAGCATGCTCGGCAAAACGGAAATAGATCAGTTTCTTTTTTTCTTTGTTTGCGCTGGCACAAAAAGGTATCACAAAAGGAGAATAATCGTTAACTGAAGCAACCTGGAAAACAATGTTATCACCCGGCCTGACAGTATTTAAGGCCTTGTCAAGACCAGGAAGCCCGGTCGTCATGCGTGTATATACGTTGACTATTTTCATTATATTCCTTATTATTTAGTATTATCTTCGCAATTAATATGCCATAGACAAAAATCGCTCTACACATTAAAAGTTTCGCTTTGCATCATAGATGAAAAAGACCTATTTGTATCCGGCTTATCACCTGATTAAAATTCCATCAAGAATACAACAATCAGAAGAGACAAAAATGTATTTTTTAAATATATTGATACAAAAATGTATTTTTATTTTCACGGTAATTCCATAATTTGCTTTTTAATAACCTGAAATTTGATGAAAAACGAAATTGTTGTTTCCTGGCACACTCCTTGCAGCTTTCCAGGATTATTGAAAAGGGAGAACTACTTTTACGGCGTGTTACTTTTAATGAAAGGTGCGTATGAGCAAGAGAATTGATGCTACCCTGTCGATCAAGCCTGTCATTGTCAAACGAAATGATGAACTGAGACCGGTCTCAGACTACTACGGGGTTAATACTTTCAGTGAAAGAGTGATGAAAAAGATGGTTTCGGTGAAAACATTCCGAGCCTTCAAGAAATGGCAGGAGGAGGGTGTTGAAATCACCATGAAGGAGGCTGATGAGATTGCCCATGCCATGAAAGAGTGGGCAACAGAGCGTGGCGCCACCTCATATACCCACTGGTTTCAGCCCATGACCGGCCTGACCGCAGAAAAACACGACAGCTTCATACACATAACCGGTCCGTGTACGGTCCTTGAAAAATTCACCGGTTCAAAACTGACTCTGGGAGAACCCGATGCCTCCTCTTTCCCTTCCGGCGGCATCAGGGCCACGTTTGAAGCGCGCGGGTATACTGCATGGGACCCCTCCTCACCTGCATTTATTGCAGAGGTTGAAATGGGTAGAACACTCACCATTCCAACCATTTTCGTCTCGTATACCGGTGAAGCGCTCGATAAAAAGCTGCCGCTTCTCCGGAGCGACCAGGCGCTCAGCAAGGCGGCCATCGGCCTGCTCAAGCTTTTCGGGATCAACGACGTGCATACGGTGTTTTCCACCTGCGGTCCGGAGCAGGAATACTTTTTGATCGACGAAGCGTACTATCGCATGCGGCCTGACCTGCTTTTAAGCGGACGGACGCTCTGCGGCGCGCCTTCGCCCAAGGGGCAGCAGCTTGAAGACCAGTATTTCGGTTCCATAAAGGAGCGGATGCTCAATTTCATGTTTGAAGTGTCCGAAGAGGCCTACAAGCTCGGGATTCCGGTGACCACCCGTCACAATGAGGTCGCGCCTCATCAGTACGAGGTTGCGCCGGTTTTCGAACGGTCCAACCTGGCGGCGGACCATAACCAGATCCTCATGGATCTCATGAAAAAGGTCGCGGCCCGTCATGGACTGGTGTGCCTGCTGCACGAGAAACCGTTTGCCGGGATCAATGGAAGCGGAAAACACGTCAACTGGTCGCTCGCCGACGATAAAGGCAACAATCTGCTCAATCCCGGCGACACGCCGGAGGAGAACCTGCAGTTCCTGACCATGCTGACCGCGGTGATCCATGCGGTTTTCAAGCACGCAGACCTGCTGCGCGCAGCCGTTGCCTCGGCAGGCAACGAACACCGGCTCGGTGCGAACGAAGCGCCGCCGGCCATCGTAAGCGTGTTTCTCGGCGAGCAGCTTACGGAAATCGTCGGCATGCTTGAATCGGGAAAACTCAATAAAGCCAGGAAAAGAGCGATGGTCGATTTCGGCGTCGGCCTGCTGCCGCAGATCGTCAAGGATACCTCTGACCGCAACCGCACTTCGCCGTTCGCGTTCACCGGTTCGAAATTCGAATTCAGGGCGGTCGGCAGTTCGATGAACATATCAACGAGCATCGCGGTCATCAATACGATCGTGGCTGATTCGATGAACATGCTCGCGGAAAAGATAAAAAGCCAGATGAAAAAGGGCAGCTTCAACAAGACCGTGATAACGGTCATCTCGTCGGTTATCAAGGAGTCAAAGGCGATCCTGTTCGAAGGGAACAATTACGCCGATGCATGGGTCAAAGAGGCGAAACGGCGCGGTCTGCCCAATGTTGCGTCCACGTCCGAAGCGCTCAAGGCGCTCGTATCTCCCAAGGCGGTCGCTCTTTTTGGCGCGCAAAACGTTTTTTCCAAGGTAGAACTCAAGGCCCGGTATCATATCTGGCTGGAAACCTATGAAAAAATCATTGATATTGAAGCGCGGGCCTTGAGCGATATTGCCAAAACCCTTGTCCTTCCAAACGCGTACAAATACCAGGGAGAACTCGCACGCGGACTGGGCGACCTTGAAGCCAGCGGTGCGCAGCTTCCGGCAACCACTATTGCTGATCGCCAGGAGATGCTTGAGGGGTTTTCGAATGATATCTATTATGTTCGCAAAAACGCACTCGAACTTGACAGGATGCTTGAAACCTCCCGGGACATGGATCTTGAAAAGAAGACGGCGTACCTGTTTGATACCGTAAAGCCGCAGATGGAGCATCTGCGCAGGCACATTGACGGGCTTGAGATGGTGATGCCGGACGATCTCTGGGATTTGCCCAAATACCGGGAGATGCTGTTTATCGCTTAAGGAGAAGGTTGCCCTGAAATTGCGGTAATGGTGCTTTCGCGTCGTAAAGACGCTGTGCGCCGTGGATGCGGGACTCCTTGCGGACAAGCGTCAGGGCCAAGCCGTACTATTTTCCTGTATTGCCGGCACAATTTTGTGCCGGAAAGGATCGCCAGCAATTATGGTGCTTTCTGAGCTTAAAGTAGATTTGGGATTCAACGGCCTTTCCGTTTTATATCACATTGCCAGAATACTGGGACAGGGCGGCGATCTGGGAAGACTCATGGAGCAGATCCTTGAGATCCTTGAGATCCATGCCGGCATGAACCGCGGCATGGTTTCCATTTTAAGTCCGGACAATTCAGAACTTGTTGTGGATGTTGCGCGGGGCGTGTCGGACAGTGAAAAAAGAAGGGGCAGATACCGGCCCGGCGAGGGGGTGACCGGCAAGGTGGTCGCAACGGGAAAATCGGTCTATATTCCGGAACTAAGCAGCGAACCGGAGTTCCTCAATAAGACCGGCGCTAGAAGTGCGATCAACCACGGCAATGTCGCTTTTCTCTGCGTTCCCATAAAAGCAGGCGAGACGGTCATCGGCGCGCTTTCTGTGGACCGGAAGGCAGAAGTTGATGAGGTCGTATTGAAAAATGAGCTGCGGTTCCTTGAGGCAGTCGCCGATATCATTGCACAGGCAGTTGATGAGCGCCGCAAGAGTCAGGCAAAGATCGCGGCGCTTGAAAAAGAGAACCTCGAGCTCCGCGCCACGCTCGAAGATATCGGCAGACCATCTGAGATGGTCGGCAATGCAGGCATCATGCGCGAGGTTTATAGACAGATCGCGCAGGTGGCCCCTTCGCCGACCTCCGTGCTCATCCGCGGAGAGACCGGCACCGGCAAGGAGCTTATTGCCCGGGCCATCCATCGAAAAAGCCCGGTTAAAGATGGCCCGTTTGTTGCCGTGAACTGCGCCGCGCTGCCTGAGTCCCTGCTTGAATCAGAACTGTTCGGCCATGAAAAAGGTTCGTTCACCGGCGCCGTTACCCAGCGCATCGGCAGGTTCGAATCCGCAAACAACGGCACGCTGTTTCTTGACGAGATCGCTGAAATGCCGCTTGCTTCCCAGGCGCGCCTGCTGCGCGCGATCCAGGAAAAGGAGATCCAGCGCCTCGGCGGGACCGTGCCGGTGCGCGTCAATGTGCGGCTTATATGCGCGACCAACCGTGACCTTGATGCCGATGTCAGGGAGGGCCGGTTTCGCGATGACCTCTACTACCGGATAAACGTCTTCACCATCGTGCTCCCCTCCCTGCGCAACAGGGGCGCTGATGTGCTGCTTCTGGCAGACCATTTTGTAAAAAAGTACTGCACGGTCCATACCAAGAGTATCAACCGCATCTCAACGCCGGCCATTGACATGCTTTCAGCCTACCACTGGCCCGGCAATGTACGCGAGCTTGAAAACGTGATCGAGCGCGCGGTCCTTGTTGCCACGACCGACAGCATTGAGGGCCATGACCTGCCGCCAACCCTCCAGATGAAGGAGATAGCAGAGGCAGGCGTGCGTAAGGACACCTTCGAAAGTCAGGTTGCGGCCTATGAGCGCGAGCGCATCGTGGATGCGCTCAAGGATTCACGCGGCAATCAGACAGAAGCGGCAAAACTGCTCGGTACGACCAAGCGGATCATACAGTATAAAATCAGCAAGTACAATATCGATTATACGAGATACAGGCGGTGATATCCGCAATACAATGACGTTTTGCTGCGTCATGCCGGACCTGATCAGGCCTCCAGATTCATGGGAAAACAATGGATTCCTCCTTTCCGTCGGAATGACCGCCAAGGATAATGCTACGGAGCAATACGTATGAAATCGTGTGCTTAGGCGGAACAGATTTTTTTATAAACCGCCACCCTGTTTTTTACCACAAACTTACGAATAACCATATCTGGTCTGTTTTAAACCAGGCCGGTGAATGTGCGCAAAAAAGATACAAAATTCGGTTTTTCCAACCACCACGTCTGGGGAGGGAGTATGAAGTTTTCCACGTATTTAATCGCCCTATCGATTTTCGTTTCCACACAGACCGTTTTCGGATCTTCGGCCGATACGCTGGACCTTATGGGCGGTATATCGAGCGGTTGGGGAATCGGATGGTACGGAGAAGCATGGAAACAGGAGGGCTGGTGCGGAGACACACTGGTCCCGGACATGGCTATGGATACGGTCACGACTTCAGACACGCTATGGGACTGTATCATATCCACCCCGATTAACGATACCGTGATTACAACCAAACAGAGCTTTATGGTTGATTCCTTGACCGTCACCACCACGACCATCCACGCCCAGATCATCGTACGAGACAGCCTCAATGATCCGATAGTGGATATCATCAATACGTACACCACCATAGTCGATTCCACCATCATGCGAAACTGCTATGAGATCGATTTCATATCCGATACCGGCGGGCTTGATTCCGGGGCTTTGTATGTCAATTACTACTATAAATTCAGGAATTCGTGGGCCCAGCTGCCCATAATCTGGTCCAACTGGGCCGGAATTGATTCCATTACCGTGATCCCCTACAAGTATTTACAGGTCGTGTATAAAGGCCTTCTTCCCGTTCACCGGATGAAAATGGAGTTCATATACGGCACCTGGGGACCCAATGCCGATACGATGAAGACTTTTCTCAAGCTTGGAGACGGGGTGGGAATACTGGAGGCATCACCTTCCGAATGGAAAACGGCGATCATCGAAATTCCGGATTCGGTCACCCTGCCCGGCATTACCGGCTTGGTCTTTGCCATTGGAAATCTACCAGACGTTGTGAGCGCGACCAGCGAGCTCGTCAATTTGAAAGTGGCACGGGTATCGCTTCTGGCCAACGCGGACATCCCGGTCAGGCATACGGTGTCCCGCCGGGCCGGGCAGGCAAACAGGTTTTATTTCACTCCGAGTAGCGCGGGAAACGTCGCGCTCTCCATCTACTCGCTCAAGGGCGAGCTGCTTTCCGCAACGTCCGTCAAGGTTGAGAAGGGCAGGCAGTATTCGATCAGGAAATTCGCGCTTGAGAACAGCGGGCTCAAATCAGCCCAGATTCGAATGGTGAAAATCAGAGGGGCAGGGGTCGAGGTTAATCAGAAGATATGGTAGTTTGAGAACAATTTCAGGAACTATTCAAAGGGCGCCTTACATTAGAGGCGCCTTTTTTGTATCTGATGAATAGTTGAAATGATGAAATGATGAAAAGAAAAGGACCCGCCCGGATCTGAGTACTCCCATAATTCTCATGGATGCCGGTTTGTTTCTGATAGCGGGGAGTAGCAGATGACATTTTGGCCGGAATGCAGCGCGCTTGTGATACTCGCAACCTCGGTTTCACGGTCAAGAAACTGCTCTCCGCGCACCACTCTGCCAAAAACAAAAGGGTTTTTCATGGGGCATTATCCTTTTGGGATTATCCTATAATAACGGTATATATTATCCAAAAAAGATAATCAAGCTTTTAAGAGGCATAGTATGTTTTAAGGCGGCATGGCCGGAAATGCGAATATATAAGGATAGAACTACTGCCCGATCATCACCCTGCCGGTCAAGCTTTTTTCCCCAGCCTTTACCCTGACCAGGTATGCGCCGCTCTGCAGGCCGAGCCGGGTCAGGTCGAGCTGAGGAGCAATGCCGGATCTCTTCGCAACCACCCTTCCATTGATCCCGCACGCTTCAAGGGAGTAGGGCATTGCCGAAGCAAAGATGATGCGGTTGTTCATGATTGATCCCTGCCGGGCTGTGTGACCGGCTTTGTGCGTGACCGGAACGATGTCAGTATAGGTGACGGCAATGTCATCGACCCATATGGTGCCTGATTTTGCGAGCGAAATGATCAGGTTAAACACATTTGCGCTGTCATACGTGGTGTCGCTCATAGTGACGGACGTCCAGTCAGCAGCATCGCCGGGATTGTTGCCCCAGATGGAACCCCATTTGCGGTCGATCCAGTTCCAGTCAGGAGCTTGGCACGTGGCCTGCTGCAGATGGAACATGGCGTTCCAGTAGGTGGGCATGTTTTCGTATTTTACCATTGCGGTGATGGTAACAATTTTATTAGCCGGAAGGTTGGTTATTGATCCGGAGATCCTGCATTCGGTGATGGTGTCCGCTCCGGGCGTGATCGCCATTTTCAGCGCGCCCGGCGCGGTGAAAGGAGCCGTTGTCTCCTGTGAAATGTCGAAAACATTGTTACCGCTCGTATCCTTGTCAGCTTTCCAGAAGGCAAAGCTGTCCGACGCCGCGATATAGGTGTCAAACCCCGCGTTCTGCAGGGTCGCGGTCTGGCAAAAGCCGCTGCCCGCAACAAGGCACACAACGGCAAGCGAAAAGACGGCTTTGGCAGGAAATGGTGATGTATGCATACAACGGTTCTCCTTTAAAAGTATGGGTAGTATGAATTGCGACAGTCTATCTCAAGTAAAATTAGTGGAAAAAAACAGATGATGCGAACGTCTTTTGAACACATAATTTTTTTCGTCATTCGCCGATACACGTGAGTCAACGGCGATTCACCGTGCGATAAGGATGTTTTTGAACGCGGCGCGGTCGCCGGTGACCACACCGATCCGGTACATGCCTTTTCCCAGTACTCCGGCGTCTAGAATCACCGAGCGGCCTGACCGCCGGGCCGGGCATCGGATCGTTTTTCCCTTAAGATCAAAAAGCGTGATCAAGGCGTCGGCATGGTCATGACGGGCAAAGGACACCACAATCTTCCCCTTGCCCTGCCTGATTGAAAAGGGTACTGGCGAACCATGGGCGTTCCGTGATGGTCCGGCGCCTGTTCCAGGCCAGATGAACGGCAGCGGCGAGTTGTCCGGGGAAACGGCCGTGAGCGTGACCGTGCCCTGGCTGAGCGACCCGGACGTGGCAATGACGGTCACGGTGCCGGGCGTGAGCCGGGATTTGACGACAATGCCGATTTTACCGGCAATCGCTGCCCTGGTGACCGGATTTCCTTCAAACACATCCACCGGGCCGGTTACCGTAAACGTCACGTTCGGAGATGCCCACACGCACCGGTTCGACGCATCGCGTATGGATGCAACGATGATTGAAAGATCGGTGCTGTCGGCGACAAGCCGCGTCACGTCGGCGTCAAGCTGTATTTTGGCTGCGGTCAGGCCGTTTGCCGGATAGTCGTCGGCAGCACCGGTCCAGTTGGTCTTGAACGTGTAATACACCTTTTTTGGGATACGGTAATGGTCAACCGCGCCCATGGGATGGCTGAGTCCTATATTCGCTGACCAGTAATCAACAAACACCCACATATGCGCGCCGCCGAGCTTGGGAAGGTCGACGAAATCCACCCATCCGAAGTCTGGCACGGTGGGGGTAATGGCGTCGCCGCCGGTCCAGCGCAGCTTCGCAAAATCGTCTTCGCTGTAGTTATTCCCGCTTGACGCGGTCGCGCCCCTGGTGCACCAGCGTTCCCACCCGTGCGCGTATTCGGCGTTGTACAGCCTGATGTTGACCGGGTCGGTGGGATACGCATAGTTCAGCCCGTGGATATCGGTGGCGCCGTTCTGCGCGTCGCTTCCGGTCGGGTACCACTTGTTGTTGATGTTCGACGTAAACCGCGTCGTGTCGAGCGCCTTGATCGTTGCATGGAGCGCTTTGAACCTGGTTTCGAACTGGGTGGTGAGCGGCGCCTCGTTGAAAACACCCCACATGATAATGGACGGATGATTGTATCCCACCGCGACCATCTCTTTGGCCGCGGCGGTCATGCGGGTCCAGAACACGGACGGGTAGTCGGTGGTCTGGCCTCCCCATGAGGGGAGCTCGGGCTCGCAGATCATGCCGATCTCGTCGCAGGCGTCGTAAAGGGCCGGGTCGCGCGGATAGTGCGCGCACCTGATCGCGTTGGCGCCCATCTGCTTGGCAAGCCGCACTTCCTCACCATAGCGCGAGGTCGGGAGCGCGTGGCCGACCCAGGCGAACTCGTTGTGCATGTTCACCCCTTTGAGAAAACAGCGGGAGCCGTTGAGATAGAACCCCCCGTCAAGCCGCCACTCGAGCGTGCGGAAACCGAACCGTTCCGCATGGTCGTCAACCACCCGGTCGCCGACGCTTACTTTGGTGAACACCCGGTACAGCACCGGCGTTTCCGGCGACCAGCGTTTGATGTTCGTGATGGTTTCGGTGGTCATGTCAACAAGGCTCAAACCGTTCGCGGCCGCTGTGGCGGCCGCGCTCTTGTCCGTGATGATGTTGTCCTGGTCATCCACCACCACGCTGCGTACCGTTACCGGCAGCGCTGCGGACGAGTCGTTCCGTACCGTGGTCCTGATCATGACGTTCCCGCTGCTTGCGGATACGACCGGTGTGGTGATCATCTGGCCGTAAGGCGGAATATGCACGTTGCTGCAATAGACCACCCAGACGTCGCGGTGTATACCGCTGAACAGCAGGAAATCGGGGTATTCATTATTCGTGGAATCAAGCTTTCCGGGCGGGACGTCGTGGCGGTAGTTGCAGTCGAGCCTGACCGCAAGCAGGTTGGTGCCGCTGCGGTTGACCGCTGCCGTGGCATCAAACCAGAATCCGGTGAAGCCGCCGTTCATATGCTCGCCGATTCTGGTGCCGTTCAGCCACACCTCGGCCGATGACATGGCGCCCTCGAATTCAAGGTAGACTTTTGGCGCCGGTGCGTCGGCCGGGACCTCAAAGCTTTTCCGGTACCAGGTGATCCCGCTCCAGTTGCCGACTTTTGGCATGGTCGCCCGCTCAGCATCATTGGTGGGCGCCGCGTATTTTGCGGAGTGCGGCACATTGACCGTAGGCCATGAAGCGTCGTTGAACCCGATATCCTTCGGCGCGTCGCCGGTCACGTCGTTCTGGAATTTCCACCCCTGGTTAAGGCTGACTTTTTTCCGCACCTTGTATATGCGGTGCGCCGGAAATTCGGCCCATGCCGAAACCAGAAACACAAGCAGGCTTGCACAGGTAATGGCTGCTGCGGGTTTGAATGACACATGCATACGGTGACTCCTCTCATTTTTCCTGGCAGTGACGGGTGAGCGCTGCTTTCCAATTGCCATATGCCGCGTCGTACGCATCGTAGAGTTCCTGACGCGGAGGTATGCGCCGGACCACCTGCAACCGGGAAAACGCTTCGGTCGCACTCGCATATATCCCTGCGCCGATACCCGCGCCCCGGGCAGCGCCCTGTGCGCCGTCGGTATCGTAGAGTTCGAGCCCGGCACGGCACACGGTTGCGAAGACCTCTGCAAAGAGCGGGCTTAAAAACATGTTCGCATGGCCCGCCCGGATCACTTCAGGGACCACGTTCCCGGCGGCCAGGATGTCGAGGCCGTAGCGCAGCGCGAACACGATGCCCTCATGCGCCGCACGGATTAGGTGCGGGACGCCGTGCCGGGAAAAATCAAGGCCGGTGAAGGTCGCGTGAACGTTGCGGTTCCCCAGGGTGCGCTCGGCGCCGTTTCCATACGGGAGGACGGCGAGACCGTCGCATCCCGGAGGCGCCGAGCGCGCCGCTTCATTCATCTGGTCGTAGGTCAGCGACCGGTTGCCGAGCATGGCACGCAGCCAGCGGTTGAGAATGCCGGTACCATTGACGCAGAGAAGGACCCCGTAACGCGGCGCTGGCGGCGAATAATTGACATGGGCAAAGGTGTTGACCCTGCACTCCGGATCGAAAAAGGGGGCATCGGAAACGCCGTATATCACACCCGATGTCCCGGCGGTCGCGGCGAACTCCCCGGGCTCCAGCGCCTTGAGCGAGAACGCGTTGTTGGGCTGGTCGCCGGCCCGGTAGGCGACCGGGATTCCCTTTGTTAAGCCAAGCTCTGCCGCGGCTGCGGCGGTTACCTGTCCCTGCACGGAGAAGGTCGGCACCTGCCCGGGAACCAGCTCCTTTGCGATTCCGTAATGCTCCAGGACAACATGCGCCAGACCGTGATGTGCAAAGTCCCACAGGATTCCCTCCGAAAGCCCGGACGGCGTGGTGACGGTCTCGCCGGTCAGTTTCATGGCGATATAATCGCCCGGCAGCATGATGCGGTGTATCGACGCGTACAGGTCGGGACGGTTGTCCTTGACCCATTTCAGTTTCGAGGCGGTGAAATTTCCGGGAGAATTGAGAAGGCGGGTGAGACAGGTCTCTTTTCCAATTTCATGGAAGGCCTTTTCGCCGGTGGCGACCGCCCTGCTGTCGCACCATATGATCGACGGCGCGAGCGGCCGGTGTGCCTGATCGACCATGACAAGGCCGTGCATCTGGTAGGAGATGCCGATGGCCCGGACGTCGCCGAGGCCGGCGCCGGACCGTTCGCGGATTTTTCCAATTGCCGCGACAACGTTGTCCCACCAGGTATCCGGGTGCTGTTCCGCCCAGCCGGTCCGCTCTGAGAGAATCGCCATTTCCGACGTTGGAGAGGTCGCGGTGGCCACAACCCGGCCGCTGTCGATCCCGCAAAGCGCGGCCTTGATGGAGGAGCTGCCGATGTCAAGACCCAGCAGATAGCCGTTTTTTTTCATGGACCGTTCCTTTGGCGCCTGTCAATCCCGGTTGTTACGCCGCATCAATAGGTCAGCCCGAATCCGCAGGCAAACAGCGGATCGCCGCCGCTGCCCTTCGGTTCGTCGGCATGCGCTAATCCGGAATTGATGGGTATCTGGTTCAGCGAAGTGGGCCAGGTATGCGTCAGCTTCCCGGAGAAGCGGTAATCGCCATAGAGCACGTCGGCAACACCGGCTCCCTCGGTGCCGGGCAGCCAGGCGCAGACGAACGAGCCGCATTTGTCCAGTTCACCGGAAAGGACCATCGGGCGGCCGGACAGAAGGACGATCACCACCGGTTTGCCGCTGTTGTAGCACTTGTCGACAAGCGACGCGTGCGGGCAGTTGGCGAGGATGATCGACACGACACCCCCGGGATATTGCGAGCGGTTCGGATTGTTGGCATCGGTGGATCCATGGTCGCCACAACCCTCAGCGTACGGCGCTTCTCCGACAACGAGAACGATTTTATCGGCCGATGAGAGGTTGTTCCCCTGAGGATCGCTCGTAACATTGGCCGTGGTCCCGATTGATTGCAGTCCCTGCAGAATGGTTTGCCCGCCTCCCACCTGTGCCGGGGTGTAGGAGTATAGTCCCTGCCAGCCGATGGTCCATCCTCCGCATTGCGCGCCCATGGCATCGGCATAGGGTCCGACGACCACGATCTTTTCGGTCTTTTTAAGCGGGAGCGTGTTGTTCGCATTTTTAAGCAGCACGAGCGATTTTCGTACCGCCTCCCGCGCGACCGCCCGGTGGTCCGGGCAGCCGATGCGGCTCATCATGGCAGACTGCGATTTGGGGTGCTCCCACAGGTGTAAACGGCATTTTATCCGCAGGATCCTCCGCACCGCGTCATCAAGCCGTGCCTGAGTGAGATAGCCGCCTGTCACCGCGGACTGCACGGAGCTTCTGAACATGGTGGCATTGTCGCGCGAGGGGATCATGGCCATATCGCAGCCCGCCATGACCGCTGTTCCCACATTCTGCGCGCTGTATCCGCCAGAAGTGAACGCCTGGGGGATCGCGTCGTAATCCGTGAGGATGAACCCGTCCCAATTCAGTTCGCGCTTGAGCATGTGCGTCAACGAGACGGAATCGATGGTCTGTTTGATCGTTTGCCCGCTGCGGCTCCATGCGTTGTATGACGGCATGACGCTCGCCATTTTTTCCCGGGCGCATTGCTCGTAGGGCGGGAAATGTGTGGCGCGCATGGTGGTCTCGGAGAGGGTGGTGATGCCGCCGTTGACGCCGCCGGCCGTGCCCCCGTCACCCAGGTAGTGTTTGACGCACGCGGCCATGGCGCTCGGGCGCGATAGGTC
>JAFGDP010000144.1 GCA_016932075.1 Chitinispirillaceae bacterium
CCGTGTCGGTGAAAACCGTGTCCAATTGTTCGTCCTGAAGGGACAGGGCCGTGTCAGCAGCCTCCTCCACAAGCGCGGCATTGGCGCTGTCGCGAACGATTTCCGTTGTATCCTTCACCGCATCGCCGGCGACCGCATGCGTCAGTACGGCGGCCGTAATAATGCAAACAAAAGAGGCAACGAAACGGCGCCTGTCGACTGAAGCACACGTGAAGTTTGTCATTATCGTCCGCATGACCCATCCATTGTATTCAATGGATGCTATGGAGATTGAGCACGGGTTTTGCCTCATTGCTGTCATCATGCGCAACAATGCTGGAGTCAGTCGAGTTCGCAACGGTTCCGGCCGGCCCTGTTTTTCGGGCCTTTTTCATTTTTCCCGCGCTTTTCCGTTTATTACCCGAGGTATGAATATGATGGAAAAGGGGCTGCAGCTTTTTAACGTCGAAGAGATCGTTGGCAGATCCTTTTTCGATAAGATAGAATGACCCGTGCGAAGACGACGTGGTAATATTTCCCGACGCTGTGGGAACATATGGCAGTGGAATATAACCGCCACCGCAGCATATCCCGCTGGTGCACAATGCGCCTACCATAAGCAAGCCCGCACAAACGGTCAGACCCGGTCGGTATCTCGACATGAATGCGCCCATTGTTGTACCCTCCAATAACCTCGCCCAAGAGCGTCACAGAAATACGTGAACATTCAATGCATACCGGTCTTTGTCATACTCGTTTCCACCGGTGATGTGTTTATAGATCTTTGTGTACTCCGGCCTGAGGCTCACGTTACGGTTGATATTGAAAATCAGCATGATATCGGCCATGATTTCCACCTGCCCGAGCCTCTCCGCCGGCCGGGAAGGATCAGGAAAACCGTAAACCGCTTCTTTTGAAATATAGCGGGCGGCATCACCCATTAGCAAAAAACCGAACCGCTCGGTGAAGTAATGGTTTTCCCAGCGTGAAATGAATTTCACCTTATGATAGCTGTTCGCCCCGTAAATCATATCGACATTCTTTTCGTATTCAAAAGCCGCTTCCGAATAACCAAACCTGAACGAGCCATGCCGCGCTCCCAGGGTCAGGCCGTACCCCTGCTCCTTGAGATTCGGATTGCCAGGGTTCAGCGCGCCGTCTCCCGACCGGGCGGGCAGGTTGTGATAGGCGTCGTTGAACAGGTAGGGTACGGCAAAGAGTCTCGTATTGTGCTTCATTAAAAAAATCGTCCTGAGCTCGTATTTGAATATATCGTAGTCCTTGCCGACCTTGTCTGAATTCCTGCATGCGCCCAGGGTCGCCATCATCTTGACGATGGCGTTCGGCGTTGCGATTAGATACCAGAACGGACGCACACGCGCTTTATAGTTGTTGTATCGTCTGGCATTGCCCGTGCTTTCGATATGCGGGAAAAATTCAAGGGTGCCGTTGATCTCCGTTCCAAGAGTGAAAATATCGGTTGCAAAAAAATGGGACCGCAGCAGCGGGCTTACCATAAACGGGAAATAGGTGCGGGCGCCGGTATGGCTGTGGTAGTGCTCAATGCTGCCGGTAAAGACAAAGGTGTTTGTTAGGTGTTTTGTGGAAGGAAGGTCTTTTACCATATCGACCTTGACGGCCGAAAAGGTAGCGTGCAGCTTGGGATCGCAGCCCGGAACGCTGTTTGTGGAGCCTACAAAGCCGTAGTATACCTCAATGGGATAAAAAGGAACATACTGGGCCGGCACGCATGACCATGAAACCGCCATTGCAAAAAGAGCCTTTACCCATTGCGGCGGGCATTTCATCCGTTCGCGCCCCATCGTTAAACATGCATACGCTTTTTCAGTCCCGCTTCGACGCTCGCTTTAGAAAAAATATATTATTCAATGCAAGTTCCCGCTTTTTTTTACGTGCCATGAAGCGTATGAATACTATGTATCATACCCCCCTGTTGCTATTATATTTATGGGGTGAAAACGGCACGGTTCAAACAAGAATCATGAAATCGTTCATCGCAAAAAAACAGTATGTCCCTCTCTTGTTCATGATGTTCACCGTTCAGGGGTGTCTTGCCCATGCCCACGTTTTCATCGGCTACAAGATACACTTTTGTGTTGACGACGGCGGCATCAAGGGCGTGTTTGTTCATTGGACGATCGACCGTATGTTTTCCGCCTTTATTAAAAAAGAGTTCGACAATAACAAAGACAATGCATTGAACAGGGAGGAACAAGCGGCGATTTTTTCAAAAGCGTTTAAAAGCCTTGAAAAAAACGACTACTTTGCCGTCATCATACATAACGGGAAAAACCTCGCAATCCCTGAACCGCAGCGCTTCAGCGCAACGCTGGACACCAAAAGCGACATGGTTTCATATACCTTTTTTCTACCGCTCTCCATTCCTCCGACACAAAGCAAGCAGAAGATCCAAGTGTACTTCTTTGACCCGGTGATTTATGTTGCCTTCACCGTCCTGGAAAAAGACGTCGGTATGCAGAATAAATCAAACCATATCCAGGCCTCCCTGGAATTGCCAACGGTCAAATTCGTTAACCGTCCGACGATTACCTTCTCCAAAGAAGGCTAGGATTCGCCATGAACCGTGCCGTTCGTATCGCAGCATATCCTGTTATTGCTCTCCTCGCGCTCGTGCCGGCAACCGTGTATGCGCAACACGATGCCGCGGCATCGTCCGAATCCGAACGGAACGACCACATCGGCGTTGCCGGCGGGGATTTGCCTGCGTTTGACAATCCCTTCGGCGAAACAGAGGGTGAAAAGAAAAGCGTCACCCCTGCGCAACCGCGTTCCGGAGAAACGTCCATTCCCACCGATAAAACGGGTGACGATCCTTTTCCGGCCATGCAGGCCGATCCATCGCGGCGAGCAGTGGCAAAAGAGCCGCCGTTCTGGTATCCGATCGTGGTGTGGCAGCAGGCGCTCAACGACAGGCTTTCATCAACCATGAAAAAATTGCAGCATGGTTTTTCCTTTACCAGTGTTATGGTCGTTTTTCTCATCTCACTAATCTATGCGCTGCTGCATACCATGGGACCTGGTCATGGCAAAGTAATACTGGGGACCTATTTCCTTACGATCGATACGCGGCGGCAAAAAAAGGATGCCGCCATTGCCGGTTTCATTGTCTCCATCACCCATATAGGAATGGCGTTCGTGTTGAGCCTGTTTCTCTATCTCTTCATCCATTCGCTCAGCATGTCCTCCCAGAGGGATCTGGCCGAGCTTTCGAAAAGGATCGGGGGCGGCTTTGTCATTCTGACCGGCGTTATGATCATGGTGATTACGCTCCTCAGGAAAAAGCTGTTTTTTATCAATCCCGAACAAATACAGCGCAGGACGCGTAACTTCCCATTGTACGGCGTCGCCGTGCTCTCCGGCATCGTTCCCTGTCCGCTGGCATGGTTCGTGCTTGTGTTCTCCATTTCATTCAACATATATGGCTACGGTATTATTTCCATCATCGGCATGGCGATCGGCGCGGCAGTTACCGTTGGAACGACCGGTTTTCTTGTCATTGTTGGAAAGGAGAAGGTGATGAATCTTTTTTCAAAAGAAAAGCTTACCGGTATTTCGTACTGGTTGCGATTCGCCGGCGGCATGGTGCTTTCATGCATCGGAATAGTCATGGTACTGCCCTCGGCGTAACGAACCGCTTTCCGGAACGTGGAGCACCCGCATGAAAAAAACAGCGCTTTTTTTATTCTTTGCGACCGTTGGGTCGCTGCTCTCGTGCTCCGATCTCCTGCACACCGATATGCGGCGGACGCCCCCCCCGGAGGGCATAACGCTCTATTCGCCGGATCGTGTTTTTTCGACCGGATGTACCGTGCGATGGTCCAAAACGGCCTCCGCTCAATTCGCCGCCTACCACCTTTACTGCGATATACAACCCCATCCGTCCGACGCCAGTCCGTTTGTGTACAAAACAAATTATCGCGATGATACCTGCCATACCTTTACCAACCTTGCAAGCGGCACGACATGGCACCTTCGGGCACGCGTGTATAACAGCATGTCTTACGCTATGAGCAACGAAATAACGGTGACCACCCCTTCCTGCTCATGCGGCGCGTTCTCCGGCACCCATCAGGACGGCATGACGCTTATCCCGGCCGGCTGCTTCAACGACAGCGCAGGGTACGAGGTGACGATTTCATATGACTTTTTCATGGATACCGTTGAGGTTACCGAAGCGCAATGGGCCGGAATCATGCATCCGGACAGCCCCGTCGTTTCGTTAAAACCGAAGACCGATGTGTCGTGGTATCAGATACTGCTCTATTGCAACAAGAAAAGCGCCGGCATGAACAGGGATACCTGCTACTATTATTCGTCAATACTCTATGATACGATTGACGGCTCGATCACCGGCATGCATGACCTTCAATGCGGGTTTTCAAAAAACGGGTTCCGGCTTCCGACAGAGGATGAATGGGAATACGCATACCGGGCCGGGATTGCCAATGATTTTTACTGGGGGAAAAACAGTGCGGAGCCCCCGCATCGCGACAGCATCATATACCCCGCCACCCCATCGGACAGCGAAGAGATAAGTACGTATGAATGGTGGTGCCACAACAACATCTCCTTCGAGGCAAACGATGTGGGTTTGAAGCGTTCGAACCCATGGCATCTTCATGACCTGGGAGGCAATGTACGGGAAATGATCTGGGACGCATTTCTACCAAGAAGCCGAAACAACAGGCTTGATTTTAGAGGAGCGGCGGCCCTTTCGAGCGCTGAGCGGGTCACCCGCAGCGGGACCTTTTCCTCCTGCGCCGAATTCCTTTCCGCCAATCACCGCATGTCCTGGTGGCCTCCCGATAAAAACAGCTCGATCGGTTTCAGGCTTGTTCGTACCGCCTCTCCATAGACGCACCTATGCCCACATACCGCTATCCAAAAAAACGGAGGGAATTTTTGCGTGCTTTTTTCGCGGCACTCACCGTGCTCTGGGGCGGCGGCATACTCTGGGCCCTGAAACACTATTTCACGTTTAAAATGCCGTCTAAACGCCTGACAATAGCGCCCTTTTCAGAACATACCATCGGCCGCATTGTTCATTACCCCCAAGGACACTTCTTTACCGTGGCCGACAAGGACGGAATCTATGCGATGAACGACCTCTGCACGCACCGCAACTGCATACTTCGCCACAAGGAGAATCGGCTGCTCTGCCCCTGTCATGGCGCCAGCTTCGATATGAACGGCGTACCGGTCAGCGGCCCGGCCAAAAAGAAGCTTGACCGTTATTATATTTATATGACCAAGGACAACCAGTTGGTTGTTGATCCGGCTCGCATTGTTGACAGCTCGTTCCGGTATAAGGAATCGTGAGGAAGCAATGTCATATGCCGTCAGGGTAATACCATAGTACCACCATAACGGCGTTTTTATGCAAACAGCGGGCGCTATTCATTTCCTTGAAAAAGTTGCGGCATTTTCACGAACGATGCTGGGGTATGGTATTTGTGCCGCGGTACTCTCCGGATTCTGTATCGCCTGGTATTATATTCCCCTTCCCGAACGGGCGCCTGTCGCCGTGCAGCACCTGAGAGAAACGGTGTTCGCGGGAAATCTGCTACTGTCGTTCCATTTTCTGGCAATGATGGGTATTCTGCTCTTTTCGTTTCTATCTTTTACGGCCGCCTTTTTTCCCGTTGCTTCGATCAAAAATAAAGCGCATGCCATGCTCATGCTTGCAATGATTATGGCGTTTGCGTCTGTCGGCGCGCTCACCGGATTCTTCCTTTCGGGCCATGGGTCTTTCGCTCGTCCTCTGCAAGCGTTGTTGGCAACGACGAATGATGCGCAGACCGGCATGCCGCTCCTGGTGGATACTTGCTCCTTATGGTTCTTCCGGGTTTTTCTTGTCCATGCGTTAGTTATTCCCGTTGCCTTCGGATGCACTCTGCTGGCGTTGCACAGACAGGTGAAATCGTCTGGTCATACACCGCAACGTTCCGTTGTGCGTCAATCCGCACGATTCGCCGGATTTGTCACCATGTTGATCGTATTGGCCTATTTCCTGAGACATCTGGAGATACCGTTCCAGCCATGAAAAAAAGGACGTTCCTAGGCCTCCTTGCCTCGGCCGCTCTGTTCCGGCTCTTTATTCCGCCGCGTAAGGTGCAGGCGCTTTTCAATCACCTAAAAACACCCGTGCTTACGGACCATGAAATCGCCTCGGCCTCGATCATCGCGGAGCATATTTACCCCGCCGACGATGAACCGGGCGCCCGCTCTCTCGGTATTGAAACGTTTATCCTCACCCAGTGCAGATCCGGCTACTTCAGGACATACGTGCACGCGATTAAAAAATTGACCTCGTTTCTTGACAATCACGCGCAAAAAAACGGCGCACGGGATTTTATCGCCATGAATGCACGATCGCAGGCACACGCACTTCACATGGCCGCCGCAAACAATACGATTGTCCCGCCGCGGATCAGCGAAGCATGGAACGCGCTTGTCGACATGACCATTACCGGGTGCTTTGCGGCTCCGATGCACGGCGGCAACCGGCACGCGCAGGCATGGCGACTGATGGGCGACAGTCTCGATAAAGAGTGGTTTGATGCCTAGGGAAAGCCACCTTTTCGACGTATGCGTCGTGGGAAGCGGCGCGGGCGGAGCTCCGGCCGCCCATGCGCTCGCAAAAAGGGGACTCGACGTCGTGCTGGTTGACCGCGGCCCCGATTACGACCGTCGCGCATTGAATAAAGACGAACTCTCGGTCTGCAGGATGCCGCTGTTCCGTCCCGGCAATGAAAAGGGCATGCGGGAGATTTGGTATGGGGATGGCCCGCCGGTATATGGCGATCATCTGTGGCCGGCCGTCTGCGTGGGCGGCGGGACCATGATCATGTCAGGGTTTTTCTTCCGCATGCACAAGCGGGATTTCCGGCCGGTGTCACATTTCGGGAGCGTTCGCGGCGCCACGCATCAGGATTGGCCCATGACGCTTGACGATCTCACTCCCTTCTACGACGAGGCAGAGCGCACCATCGGCATCTCAGGATCCCCGTCAAAAACCAACGTGCCCCTTGCTCCGTTGAAAGCGCATCCGGTCAGCGCGCTGATCGACAGGGCGAGCCGAAATAGAGGACTGCATGCGATTGTTACTCCCCGCGCTGTGCTCTCGGAAGAGCGGGACAACCGCGGTCCGTGCAGCTATTCCGGCCTGTGCGGAAGCTACCCATGCCTGACAGGAGCAAAGGGCAATGTCAAGGAAACGTATATCCGCAAGGCCCTTGAGACCGGACGCCTCACGCTGCGCCCCGGGCAGTATATTTACCGGCTTGAAACGCGGGGCGACCGCATCACCGGCGCGTTCTTTTTCGGCACGAACAACGCAGCGGGCGTCATCAGGGCACGGATCTTTATCCTCGCCTGCGGCAGCATCGAAACCGCCCGCCTGCTCCTCAATTCGCATTCACTTGATCACCCGAACGGGCTCGCGAACCGGTCGGGACAGGTGGGAAAGAACCTCACCTTCACCATCCCGTGCGAGGTTACGGGTTTTTTCAACAAAGGGCTTTTTCCGGCTCCTGCGGAAGCCAAATCACCTTTTGTCCAGCGCACCATCGACAACCTGCAGGTGCTCGACGATCCGCGGCTCGACTACCAACGCGGCGGCATGGTGGTCATGCTCTTTCCCCACCCCAATCCCATTCAACGCATGATGACGCTCTCCTACGAGGGAACCCGGCGGGTATTCGGCAGCGCCCTGAAAAAAAAGGTGCGCGACTACTTCTCCTACCTCCATCTCATGTCCGATTCCTTTATCGAGTTCCTGCCCAACGCGCGAACCTTTGTAACCCTCGCAAAATCCGCAAGAGATTACTGGGGGATTCCCGCGGCCGGTATTCATGTTGTCCCCCACGAAGAAAACCTCAAGGCCGTATCGGTCATGGCACAACGCATCATCGAGCTCTACCGGGAGATGGGGGCAGCCGGCATCGAGGTAAATCCCTCCCCGTTCACCGCCGGCGAATTGCAGCACGGCACCTGCAGGTCCGGAAACGACCCGAAGACATCGGTGTTGGATCCGCTGTGCCGATCGCACGAAATCAAGAACCTTTATATCACCGATGGGAGTTTCATGCCCTCGGGGATTCCGGTTCCGTCCACGTTTACCATTATGGCCAATTCACTCCGTGTCGCCGGGCATATTGCCCGGAACGGATAGCGCTTCAACCATGAAAATCACGAACTGCTCTCGTAAAGAAACCGGCATGATCGCCTGGATACTCTCCATTGTGTCGGGACTGGTTTTCTGCATTTACCTCGCGATGAGCGCGCTGCTTCTTTTCGGTTTGACGCTCGGAGAGTCCCGCTTCAACCATCTCATGGCACGGCTCGCGGGTCCCCCTTTCGTATTCATCGAAATGACCTTTTTCCTGTGCATCGCCTTCCATATCGCGAACGGCGTCCGGACCTTGCTTATGGATCTGTGCCTCTGGGTCGACGATCAACGCGACATGTGGTATGTCTTCATCGTCATCGCGATTATCATTTTTGCATTTCATTTTTTCCTGTAACCAAACCCTATGTACCGTCATGATTGACCAAAAAAGAAACAGCGGAAAAATGCCCGGTCTTCAGCCCGGCGCCTGGCTTCTATGGGTTGTGCAGCGGGGTTCGGCGTCCGTGCTTCTGGGACTGTTCCTGTTTCACGTGCACGTTGTTCACCGGCATTTTCTCTCGTCGGGTTGCATTGTCTATGACGATATGGCGGCAATCGTCACCAGGCCGTTCAACAAGGTGATGCTGCTGCTGTTTTTCCTGTTCGGAATCCTTCACGCGGTAACGGGACTTGTCAGGATATACAGCTTCTTTTTCCGCGGCAGCGCCGTCCAGAAAAAAGGCATGGTTCTGCTGGGAACGGCGGGCGGTATTTTCTTCTGCTTATGCGTCTTAATCATTGCATCGGTGTGATACCATGAACACCAACCATACGATGTTGCCAAACCCCTGTGCGATACATTCCTTTGACGCGGTTATCGTGGGCGCCGGAATCGCCGGCCTTCACGCCGCGCTGGCGCTAGCGCCGCACCACCGCGTTGCCGTGGTTTCAAAGGTGTATCCTGTCAGGTCCCACTCAGGCGCGGCCCAGGGCGGGATCGCGGCAACGCTCGGCAACTGCGGGGAGGACTCTCTTGAGTGGCATATATTCGATACGGTGCACGGAAGCGCCTTTCTGGCTGACCAGAACGCGGTTGAGCTGCTCTGCGCGCACGCTCCCGCAACGGTTCGCTCTCTGGAACGGCTGGGCGTTCCTTTTTCCCGTACGGAGCAGGGCACGATCTTGCAGCGGGCGTTCGGCGGTCATACACGGGCGTTCGGGAAAACACCGGTGCAACGGGCCTGTCATGCCGCGGACAGAACCGGTCATGCGATCCTGACCACGCTCTGGGAACAGTGCATCAGCGCCGGCATAACCTTTTTCAACGAATTTTATCTCCTCTCGCTGGGTATCGAGAACAATCGCTGCTACGGTATTGTCGCATGGGATATCCAGCGCGGTGGAATGCACGTTTTTAGCACGGGAGCCGTGCTTCTGGCAACCGGCGGCTACGCACGGGCGTTCGCAACAAGCACCAATCCCCTCATAAACACCGGCGACGGCCAGGCCGCCGCGCTCCGCGCCGGAATCGCCCTCCAGGACATGGAGTTTGTCCAGTTCCATCCGACCGGGCTTTACGGTAAAGGAATATTGATCACCGAAAGCGCGCGAAGCGAAGGTGGATACCTGATCAACGGGTCTGGCGAGCGTTTCATGGCGCGCTATGCACCCGACCGGATGGAATTGGCGTACCGTGATGTGGTCACCCGCGCCATTCACCATGAAATAAAAACCGGCAGGGGTATTAACGGCGGCGAGTATGTCTTGCTGGACCTTCGGCATATCGATGAAGCGGCAATCGATGAGCGCCTGCCCCAGACGCGCGAGGTGTGCATCAAATTCGCGGATCTTGATCCGGCACATGATCTCATCCCGGTGCAGCCGGCAGCCCACTACTCCATGGGAGGCATACCAACGACTCTGCACTGCGAGGTGCTGGGTGACGGAAAGGAACAGCGGGTGGCCGGCCTTTACGCCGCCGGAGAGTGCGCGTGCGTCTCCGTGCACGGCGCGAACCGTTTGGGCTGCAATTCGCTTCTTGAGGCCGCCGTGTTCGGGCAAAGGGCAGGATTGCGCATGAGCTCGTTTTTACTGGAGCGTAATGAACGCGACGGATGTCCGGGCCGAGCATACCAATGCATTGCAGAATCCATGCTTTCGCTGCAGGGCGCTCGGTGCGAATCCACGGCGCGCATACAGGAATCGTTACAGCGGATCATGCAGGAAAAATGCGGAATTTACCGTGACGCGGAAGGGTTGCGAAGTCTTCTGCAAGAGACGCGCCTTCTCGCTCTAAAACGGCAAAATGTGCGCATTCCCAAACTGCATATCCCATATAATCAGGAATTGATTGATGCGCTGGAACTCCACAACCTGCTCGATGTCGCCGAAGCAGTCGCCATGAGCGCGCTCGCTCGCACTGAAACGAGGGGCGCGCATGCACGGACCGATTTTCCCGAACAAAACGACCGCGAATGGCTCAAACATACCCTGGTACGCCGCATCAGCGGCTCGCTGCGCGTGGAGTACAAACCGGTGACCATCACACGCCACACGCCCGTACCGGGCATTGACGGTTAAAACGACGATGCGCTATACGTTTAAGATTTTCCGTTTCAATCCGGCGGCCGATACAAAGCCCTATTACGTTCGCTACCAGCTCGATGCGCAGGAATCGTGGTCCATCGTCAACTGCCTCACCGAAATACGGGCCTCACAGGACAGCACCCTGGCTTTCCGGCGATCATGCCGAAACGGCATATGCGGATCGTGCGCAATGAATATCAACCGGAAGAACCGGCTTGCCTGCGAAACGCTCCTGGGCTCGATTCGTGGTCGAACCGTCACGATCAAACCTCTCCCCTACTTTGAAATCATCCGTGATCTGGTGGTTGATTTTTCCTCCTTTTTTAAAACGCTGGAAGCAATCCATCCGTTTTGTCATGGCGGCAGCCGGGAAGAAAACAGTCGCGAGATCTTTCAATCGCCCGCGCAGAGGAAGAAGCTTGACGGATTGTACGAATGCATCGCGTGTGGCTCGTGCACCTCCGCGTGCCCTTCGTTTTGGCATAATGACACGTATCCCGGTCCCGCAATGCTCTTAAAAGCCTTTCGATTCGTCGTTGATTCCCGTGATGAAATTCAAAAAGAGCGGCTGCGCGCATTGGATTGTGACAATAGCGTATGGCGCTGCCACACCATTTTCAATTGCGCCGAAGCGTGTCCAAAGGGATTAAATCCCACCAAGGCCATTCAGGAGCTGAAACGGTTGCTGACACTGAATAAAATCTGCGGGTAAATCCCCGAATACTTCGATTCGTAAGGTGGTACGAGCGGCGACAAATCCGATTTGTTTATTCCTTCCTTGCCTTTTCAACCTCAATCCACTTCTCGAACATCCTCGCGATCTCTTCATCGTGCGAGAACAAGGGCATATGTCCTGAGGGAAGGTAGTCCAGTCTGCACCCGGCACGCATGTACATTATCTCCTGCAGATCCCGGTGCAATGAGCGGTCATTCGTGCATACGATGCCGGTCTTCCATACCTTCTTGAAATACTCCAACTCCATGTCAATGACTTCGGTCATGGGCGCAAGAGGCTGCGGCACCAGCCGCTTTTTCGCGAAAACAATATCATCGTCATTGCACCCGTTATATAAAAACCTGTCAATCGTGTCCGGAACCAGCACCGCATGCATCCCGTCAGCATTCACCGTAAAGCACTTTTTTAATTTCGACTTTTTATCCCGGTCCAGAAGCCCCTTGATCGTGTCGCCCGGCCTCGGAACAAGGGCTGCCACGAAAAAGAGCTGCTGGATTTTTTCCTTTACCCGCTGCGCCGCCAGACTGACCACGATCCCGCCCATGCTGTGGCCGGCCAGTATTACCTTGCCGTCACAGCTGTTTACCAGGTCGACAACAGCCGAAACGTATCGTTCCAGCGTGACCTCGTGCGCTGGAACCCTGTTTGTCGCCGAATGGCCGGGCAGATCCGGCGCAATCACCGTGTGGCCTTTCTGCTCCAGAATAGCCCTGACCTTGTACCAGGCCCAGCCGCCGTGCGCCGCGCCGTGAATGAGGATGAAGTGGGACATTGGTATTTTTCTTTTTATCAAACCAGTTAAAAATTGCCTCTCACCGAAACTCGCGGAAGGAAACGAAAACTCTCTTGATTATTTGTTTCCATCCTTTTTGTCACTGCATTATTAGCGTGTGGATACCCATAGACCTTAATCAAAATAAAACGTAAATCCCGCGCCGGCCAGCATGTCACTCTTCAACGCCACTCGTATATCCGAATCGATGTCAAGCGGGTTATACTGCCGCGCCTGCATGAAGTCCAGGACCAGCCCGAGCTCGACGTGGAGGGAAAACCGGTCGCCGACAAAGTATTCATACTGCACCGGGACCTCCGCAAACAGGTCGGATGACCGCTCATAATCGGAGTGATACTGCCAGCCAAACCCAAGACCCAGTAGAAAGTGCATGCTCTGCAGCTGCGCGAACAGGAGCATTCCGGTAAGGTCAAAACTCAGCGTCGTTTCGTTTTGTGCGTCCTCCTCGCCCGGATTGATAAATTGAAACCCCAGCGTTCCATCAACGGCGAGATTATGGGTAACGAAATACCGCAGGTGTATTCCCTGAACGCCCCCGAGGGTCGTATTGCCGCCGATACCGAAGCTGCCGTCCATCTCCCGTGCAAAGGCCATGCTGCAACATACCAGTATGAGAATGATCGCTTTCGTCTTCATATACCCCCCAAGCAAACGTATGAGCGTCGTTCCATGGCGACAGGTGAAAAAATAATTATTTCCGGGCGGATTTTTATTTATACTTACTGCAGAGGGGAAATACCTTCCTTTTCCGACCCGTCCGGGGTGAAGCCATGAAACAGGCATGGGTGTTCGTGCTGGCGATCCTTGTTTTTTCCTGTATCAACAATACCAGGGAAAAAACAAACAGCGCCGGGTGCGGAAAGGCGGGCTCGCCGACAGGCGTGATGGAAAACAACAGCGTCACCATTTACGATACCGTACGGACCTACCTGCTCTCGGTCCCGGAAGCCTACAATCCCAACAACGGCTATCCGGTTATCTGGATTTTCCACGGCACCGGAGGGACCGGCAGTCAGATCAGACGCTACTGCCATATCGAGGATGCGGCGCCAGAAAACAGCGCGCTTTTTGTCTATCCCGACGGATTGCCCAGGGAAGGCTCTTCAGGCTCATCGAGCTGGGAAAGCTCTCCGGGAAACGACCGGGAGCTGCTCCTTTTTGACAGCGTCATGGCGCGGCTCAGAAATATTTATTGTATTGATGAAGACCGTGTTTTTGCCACCGGACACAGCGCCGGCGCCTTCATGTCCAACTTTTTAGGGTGCTTTCGCGGCAACGCGGTAACCGCAATCGCCCCGGTCGCCGGCGGCGGGTTCTGGTGGCGGCAGCCATGTGTCGGCCATGTGGGGGTCATGGTGATCCATGGCACCGCTGATGAATCGGTCAGTTATGAAAGCGGCATGCGGGCATTGAATTTTTTCCTTGCGTCTAATGGCTGCAAAAAGACCGTGACGCCGACCAACCGGCCGCCCTGCGAACGATACGAAGATTGCTACAGGGAGATGTCGGTTGAACTCTGCTCCCATAACGGCGGCCATGAATGGCCAGACTGGGCAGCGGCGGCGATATGGGGTTTCTTTATGGAATTTTAACACGTGATTTTGTGAAGCAGGCAAAGAACAACAGGGACGACTCCTTGCTGCGGGAACACTATCGGCGCGGCATTTTTCCTTACCTGACAACAAGCGGCAGCGTCGTTTTTTGATCACCTTTGACAAATTGCAAAAAATAATATCCGGAAGCGCGACGCCCGTTATTGTCCTGCCGGGTGTCCCAGAAAAAGGTCTCGCTCCCGCGGGGTACCGTCCATGCCTGAACCATTCGTCCTTGCGCCGTATACACCATGGCCTTCATTCCTTTGTGCCCCAGGTTCCCGGATACCCAAAAACGAAACACTCCCGCAGAACAGGAATACCTGTCGACCAACAGGGGATGCATTTCAGTTCCTTGCTTCAGGTTGAAGACTCTTCCGGTCACCCTGAATGCATGGGCCTGCGCAGCGCCGATATACGGATGGTTCTCGCTGCGGCCGGAATTATCCGCAGCGTGTAAGTAATAGTGGACCGTGGTCCCTTCGGATTGGGCTGGAATATATTCTCCATACTCCGAGGCCGTGATCATGTCCATGACGATTGCCGTAAACGACGGATCATCCCCAGTCTTCCAGTACAGCAGGACCGAATCAGGTATGATCTCTTCACCGCTATGCGCGACAATGGTTGCACGTATTGGATAATCCCCCGCAGTCCCGGCCTGCGCCAGCGGCAGGTGGCTGATACGGAGCATGCCGCGGTCGGCAATCCCCCTGGTTCTGCAGTGCAGTGCATCGGTTGATTCCCAGCTGTGGCGCACCGGATGGACTTCGTAGCCGGGCATGGCCTGACGGTACACGGCAAGTGCCGCCGCATCCCGCGTATCGGTTTCACTCCGCAGGATGGGCACAAAGATTTTGTTGTTGAGAATGAGCGAATTGGTATACGGCTCGTCGTTCGGCGTTGGAATGCGCACCACGGTGTACGGCCGTCCCCAGGAGTTGACCGCAGCGGCATAGACGGCGGCCACACGTTCAGCCCGATCATAATTTTCATGGCTGGAAGGAAGCTGCTTGATCAGGATCACCTCAGGCGACAGAAACTTGGCAAAGCAGTCAACATGATGGATGTAATCGGTGTTGATGTCTTCGGTAACGATAAAACGGTCGATCCCGAGATAGACCCGGTACAGGGAATCGATCTGCCCGCGGGTGTACTGAGGGTTCTCATTCCATACAAGATCGCAGGATGCGGCAATGCCGTACCCGTCAGCCATATGGTTGCCGCCGGTCAGCCTCAGAGGCATCTCATAGACGGGTATACCGAACTCCTGCCCGATCAAACCCGGAACATTATTATCATTGGGACGATCACGGTTATAGGTGAAATCGACGATACCGGGTTCCCCGTTTCCGTCAAATACCCACCATGGCCCGTAATCACGCGTCCAGTACGAATCGGTCCGTCCGTTGACGAATACCACATTGTCCATGTTCACGCCGCCGTCAATAAAACCGGTTCGGGCGCTTGTTTCGTTTTCGGCGGTGACAAGGCAGTAGATCATGACATCCTCAGCCATTTCTTTGACGCAGGAAACCGGCAAACCGAGCGCCCATCTGATAAGCACACCTTCCATGGGTTCGAACTCAGCAGACTGACGAACCGGTCCCGGCGGCGGCGGTGTGCGGACCTTGGCTTTAGCCGGGTTTTGGGGTTCCGATTCCCTGCGCCGCCGTTCCTCCAGTGTTTCCCACATCGGCTTGCTTGCCGGATTTCTGGCAAACCAGATGCTGTCCTTTTTTGCGAGTTCCTTGTCTGAAAGCCCGGTTTCCCCGTCACCAGGTATAGGAGAGGCAACGGTTGCCCATACCAAAACAGGAATCGCCAGTAAACGTTTCATCGTGCTATCCTTGTATCCATGCATGCCGGTTCCCATCCGAAAGAATGCAGTTTTTAAAAGGCCATCAACGGAACGGAAATGGCAGTACCATTGGCGGTTAAAACGGCATAATAGATTCCCGCAGCGATACGGGCATTCCGGTCACCCGCATGGTTCCACCGTACGGTATGGTCGCCGCACGGATACCAGTTTTCAATGACCCTGAAGCGGGTCGTGCCATTGGCACCCACCACCCGCAGGGACACCGACGAACCGGCGTTGATTGAAAAATGGAACGCAAACGAACCCGGACGTCGTTCGAAACGCAATGGCGCATCGACGCGGGCCGGGATGCGGGGATGTGACTGGGCCGTTATGCCGCCAAGCGCCGAGAAGATGGAATCGGTATAGGCCTTGTTCACGTTCCCGGCAAACACCATGACACCGGCCTTTTCAGGCGTGGGATGCCAAGACGCCCAGTCAACAGCGCTGTCTAGGCTGTTGTATTGATGGGACATGCCGACCATGACCTTCGAATTGCCCAGACTGTCGGCCCAGTACTTAAACCGGGTCATATTATCCCGCTGATATCCCATCTCCATTAAAAAATTCAAATACCGGTGCAATTCCTCTTCCCTGAAAACGGGACCGGGCGCCCCGTCTCTGCCGTAATAAAAAGCGCCGGTATAGATTTTCGTCATTGCATTGGATGAACGGGGGCCGAAATAGCTCCCCAATTCCTTTATCAGATTTCTGTAATCGGTATTATCAACCGCCTTGTGCTCCACATCAAGCGAAATACCGTCCAGGCCCACTACCGTGACGCAGGAATCGACAAATGCCGCGAATTGCCGGTAATCCAAGGCTTTTCCGTCCCATGTGATAAAAGGCGTCGCCGTGCTCCACGATGCCGCGTCATCCACGTTCATTAAAACAAGAACGCCTCTTTTCTGTAATGTCTTTATGTCATCCAGTACCTGTTTTTTCGACCGGTATATCGCATTGCGCATCCAACGTGAATTGTAATGCACCGTATCAGCCAGCTCCCACAGGGTGCCCTCGAATACGACAACGATATTGGCATTGTCGGTAAACGTGGTAAGGGGAAGCACGCCCTGACCCACGGGCGTGGCATCGAACGCATAATAGGCGACCTTGTTGTACCCGACCGGAGGAAGGGCAAAGGAACCCGCCGCCATTAAAAGGGCGGCCAGTAAAGCGGCATACACGGCGGTCGTTTTTATTTTCCGATCAATCATATTCTCCACGATATCCGGAAAACCACTTTCCCCTCTATTGAATAAATTAGGTGTTTCCCGTTAGAAAGGCAATTTTGCTTTTTGCCATTCAAATCGTCAGAATCCATCTCAAACATGCCATCCGCACTGACCTATTTGTCTACTTCATCACGTAAAACAGCACCTTCATAACCGACCGTGAAATCTGCGACAAGGCTATACGTGACGCAATTCCGGGCTGTACGAAATTCCTCTGGATCGCGACCGCCGACCTCAAGGACCTGTACACGCACAAAGACGGCATCATTTTCTATTTTGTAAACATACCATCCTTCGATTCTTCACGTTTTTCGCATGTTTTGGAAAAAAAGCATTTTTTGGCAGTTTTCACGCCTGCCGCAACCCTTTATAACGGCATAAGTTATGACTACTTCTTGGAATCCTTAATCGCTTAAAGGTATACTAAGAATAGAGAGAGCGCACCGAAAGATGCGCACCCGTTCTTGGAGCACTGCAGGGAAAAAGGGTCGCTTGATTTGGATAACGAGTGACGGTTTTCAGGACTGGAAACGCGTCCCCGCTACGATACAAAAAATCGTTTGTTCAACCAGGCCGGATTCAGGAACGGAATTCCGGTAGAGGGGGATTGCTGTCTTAAAAATGTTCCATGGAAGAAGGTGCCAGTATGACGCAGCATCAAAGAACCTGCAGCCCCAGGATGATCCCGTCTGATGGTCTATTACGTGCCGGCTCGCCAAACGGGCAAAAAGGCTCGATCCTTATTTCCGTTGTCGCGTTCATTACGCTCATGACCATTGCCATGGGTGGGTTTTTAGGCGTTGCGCGGAACATGGTGGTGCAGGAAACCGTTGGCTTCAACGACGACCGCGCTTTTCTCGCCGCCGAATCGGGTCTGCTCATCGGCACGAGATGGCTGCGCGAATCCAACAACTGGCTCCAGTACAAAAGCTCGGGATACGCCGGAAACGTGTACCAGGAACAGATCAACGGCTACGATGTCACCGTCACCGTGTTTGTGGACGCAAACGGCCGGCTCCGGATACGGTCAATCACGTGCGGTTTGGATCTTCCCTATGCCAAGGCCCTGAGCTGGAGCGTGAGCGAAGCCAACTGGAACAATCCCGGCGTCTTTATCAATGACATATCCAACGCGGGCAGCGTCGGTGGCGGCGGACTCAACAATGAATGGTTCGACGGACCGGTCCACACCAATACGCCGCTCTACATCTCCAGCGTGAGCGGCGGCAACGTAAGCGTGCGCTTTGTCAATGGAAAAGTGTCCGCGCACAACCTGCTCGACATGGTCCCGTTCGATGCCGGCCACTGGGGCAACTACGGCACCAGTCCGGTTTCCGGAAATGATTATAACTTCGGCGTCTGGATGCACGACGCTCACGACGGCCAGTACGCCAAGCTGGACCCGGTATTCGAGTTCAACGGCCAGTATACCGAGTTCAGGCACAGCCAGGACAGCCTGTTCATGCCGCGCATCACCACCCAGACCCGCACCCTGCCGCAGAACCTGAGCCCGGACAAAAAAGCGATCCTGCATTTCGACGTGCTCAACGGCACCACGGGCCGGGCAACCTACTACTACTACGACGCGGCGGGCAACCAGCTCTCCACGACCGTTAACAACCAGAACGAGATCATCAGGGTGCCCAACGACGTGCAGGTCCTCGGCACCATCAAAGGCCAGACCACGGTGATCACCGATCCCGGGTATTCGATCATGCCGGTGGGCGACATCATGTATCACGGATTTGTCCCTGACGTCATTGACATGGACGCGTACAATAACGTTGACAATTACGGCCTCGGCGCATTGACGCCGGTCAACAACAACGTGCTCGCCCTGGTCAGCGGCGCTGACATCTTTTTCGGGACCGAGAAGCACACCCTGACCGTCGACAACAACGTCGCGTCGCTCGAGGCGGTCCCGGCGCACGGCAACAAGAATCCTGCCATGTACGTGACCGCGCAGCTCATCGCCACCGAGAACACGCACGGCGTCCGGTGGGCC
>JAFGDP010000145.1 GCA_016932075.1 Chitinispirillaceae bacterium
ATTGCGTCCCCTCAGTGAGCATATCATGATGCTATCATTTTTCTTTATCTTTGCCCAGCCCCTGGTTTGGTGGTCACGAATAGTTACCAGCGCCCCCGTGACGACAACATGAAAAATCCACCACACCCATATCGGTTTATCAATGAGAAAAGCGGCAACTATATCCGAATATCTTTTTGGTTAACGATAGAGGCAGCCGGATTATTGTCTCCTCTGTTCAATCCATCGCGCCCAGCAGGTCATCCAGATTAACCGAGGCGAAGCTGGTTGAATAGTCACTCATGGCGTATGGAATAATTAATTCCCGGCCGTGCAGCAGTGCGCCGCAAGTATAGACAACATTGGGGACATACCCTTCACGCTCGGCTTCGTTTGGAGAAATCAAAGGTTCACGCAGCCGTCCGATGACCTTTGCGGGATTTTCAAGGTCAAGCAGGAAGGCCCCAATGCAGTATTTCCGCACCGGGCCGACACCATGACTCAAGACCAGCCAGCCGGCTTCCGTCTCGATAGGAGAGCCGCAGGTCCCTATTTTTACCAGCTCCCAGGTTTGGGCGGGCTGCAGCAATAGTTTGGGTGTCTGCCAAAAATGGACATTTTCCGAGTACATCAGGAGAATGTTCTCATCATCCTGACGCGACAGCATGGCATACAAGCCGTTTATTTTTCGCGGGAACAAGGCCATTCCTTTATTCTGCACGGCGGGTCCGTTGAGGGTAATGAATTTAAAGTGAACAAAATCCGGGGTTTCCAGCAATTGGGGCAAGGTGATTTTACCGTCATAAGCCGTGTAGGTTGCGTAATAAGTGTAACTGTTACCGCTGTTATGAAACCGCACAAAACGCGCGTCTTCGATACCATTACTCTGTGTGGGTCCTGAGGGGAAAATAATGCGCTGGGATACTTTGCTTTTTTCATCAAAACAAACTTCATAATTTGATTTGGCCAATAAAAGCATACCCTGAACTGCGCGGTCCGCTATTGTGTCGACGTTACTCATCTTTTGGCGTTCTTTTTCCAATATCATATGAAGGTCACTCAGGATAAATTCATCCGGAAGCTGCGCCACAACACGCCGGCAGAAGCTGTTATGCAGACCCGCCTCCTGCAATTTACGGAAAAACAACTCTTTCCTGTAAATCAGGTTGGGGACCGTCTCGGGTTCACTCACAAATGGAACCGGGGGAGCAAGTGTAATGCGATTTTGGGCGCTGATATTTCCCATTCGGAAAGTAATGGAAGAAATGTGTCCCTCCCCTACTGCCCGCAGACTGAGAATAAAACGGAGGGATCCTGCAGGAAGACCTGTCTGGTCCGGATGCGCCACAATCGATGGATTAAACAACGCCGCGGATTCCGGTGAATATTCATGTGAGAAGTAGGAACCTATGAGTGTCTGCCGCCTTCTGGAAATTTTTTGCTCGATTTTCAATAAAAATTGGATCTGCAGGAAGCGGCTTCGGAATATTTCTTCAACATGTTCATGCCGGTCGCCGAATTCTCCCAGCACCTGTTCCAATAGCCGGGCAGCTTCTTTATCTGTAAGGGCCATAATGCGTGCGTAAATTCTCCGCGCGATGGCTTTGCTCCCGGCGGAAAACGGCCGCATAAGCACCCGCGAACGATCAGGAGTAAGGGCCGGTCCTATTCTTTTAGCGTGTATAATCCTGGGTGTTCCGGCGGCCGTAATTACGTGTTTTTCATCCAAAGCGTGTCTGCTCATTATTATTCTCCTGCGGGGGTTTTAAAACTTGAAAGCGTACTCTGAAGCATATGCATCTCTTCCAATGCCAGCAGGAAGGCCAGCGTTGACTCTGCGCCCTGATTTTGGCTGACCCGGTCAACATGCAGACCGTCACGGCAGCCGCCGCTGTTTGGATCGTACAGCGCCAAACCCAAATCGTTTCGCCCGAGAAACCATTCGAATGCTCTTCGTGCTTCTATGACCCAGAACATATCATGGGTGGTATTATAGGCTTCGATACAGGCGGATACCGTGACCTGGGCTTCAATAGGCTGCTGGTCGAACAATGCCCGTTCCTGACCTTTCCTGAAAAAACCATTTGAGCCGATAGGCCGGAAGGCGCCCGTATCAGTTGTTTGGACTTTTACAAGCCAGTTTAGTGTTTTCAGACCAATTTCCAGCATCATAGAGTCACTCATGCCTCGGCCGCTGACAATAAGCGCATGGGACAGCTTGGCATTCGCATAGGTAACTGCATTTTCAAACCATTGCCAGTCTTCAGTCGCCGCATCCTTATAGCGCTGCAGCATTTTCATCGCAAGCGTTTCCCGCATCTGGTGCGCACGCCTGTCTCCGCTTAATCGCCGCAAGTATTCGTCAATCCCGATAAGCGTGAATGCCCAGGCCCGCGGCGAGGTGAACCCGGAGGAAAAGGGAAGTGCCTGCTCGAAAAGTTCCGCCGCGAGCATCTGGAAACTGCGGTGTTCCGCATGCCCCATACAAAGCCCAAGCGCCCAGAGTGCCTGACCTTGACAATCCTCCGATCCGGTTTCTTCCAGCCAGCGTCGATCGAAACCCATGAAATTGCGGAAACTATGGCTTTTCCGGTCGAAAGCGTAATTTAAGAACGCCGCATAGGTTGCAGCCAGCTCGTTGCTTCGCGGCGTACTATGTCCCGTCCGCTGAAGCATCAATGCAAGCAGTAACGCGCGGGCGTTGTCATCGGTACAATAACCCTCGTCAAAATTCGGTACTGTAAATCCCGCGTGCTGAAATATCCCGGTTGAATCGCTCATGCGGTACAAATGATCGAGTTTGAGTGTCGGCAGCAGACCTGGTGATTCATCCAGGGTCTTGATGGGTGATGACTTGCGGCCGACAAAACTATGGTCCTGGCCTGCCTGATAGAAAGTTTTCATGTACAAATGGGCAACCTGACTCCACACCATGGTACGGCCTATCTGATACGCATTTTTTCGCATTGAATGACGTAACGGTTCGTTATGCAGCAGTTCAATTACAGCCAGCGCGATGGCTTTTGCATCGCGGAACGGCACCAGTTTACCGCGTTCACTTGTCAATAGTTCCTTGGCATACCAATAAGGCGTGGACACAACCGCATTACCGGCGCCGAAAGCATACGCCAAAGTACCTGAAGTTATCTGCGCCTCTGTAAGATATGGCGTAAGGTAAATATCCGCCGCTCCAATAAAGCGCATTAATTCTTCCAGTTCGACAAAGCGGTTAAAAAATACAACGTGCTTCTGAACGTCATAGGACTTGGCCAGCAGTTCCAGACTCAAGCGGTAAAGTTCGCCTTCATGACGCAAAAGGCTGGGATGGGTCTGGCCGACGATTATATAAACAGTATTGGGAAATTCAGCTATAATGTCAGGCAGAGCGCGCAGGGCATACTCAATACCTTTGTTCGGCGAAAGCAGGCCAAATGTGAGTAACACCTGATTTCCAGCCACTTCGAATTCGTCTTTAAAATAATTCGGGTCGGCAAACGGCATATTTGGTATGCCATGCGGAACAAGATCGATTTTGTCGGCTGACGCTTTGTAAACATCGAGCAGTAATTCCCTGCCCTTTTCGGCCATGACAATCAGCCGCGCGGAAAGACGGATCAATTCACACATTACCCGGAACTGGTCTGCATTGGGCTCGCTCAATATAGTATGAAGCGTTGTCACAATCGGCATGCGCAGTTCATGAAGCAATGCCAGCAGGTGACTTCCCGCCCGCCCTCCGTAAATACCGAACTCATGTTCCACGCAGACCAGGTCAACATTTGTGATATTGAGAAAGTCCGCCGCGCGCAGGTATGATGGCAAATCCTGTTCTTCGATTTCGAAGCGGACTTCAGATGGATATTCATAACCATCCTCGATATCGTTAACCGGGACGACCAGACATTGCACCATCGGAAACTCATGCGCTATCGCCGTGCGCAGGTCTGTTGTGAAGGTCGCGATTCCGCACTTTCTGGGGAGATAATCGCCAATAAAAGCGATTTTACGAATGTCCGCTGTTTTCTGCATTTATGCTTTGCCTCAAAGCGAGTAAATTGACCCGCATTACTCCAAATTGAACTATAAGCCGGATAGTCAAACAAAAACCAACCGCATCTGAACGTATGTTGAATAAAGCATGATTTTATACGCACATTGTCCAATGCATGAAATTAACAAACATCCGGCTGTATTCAATTTGCTGAAGGTATGATTCGGAAGAAATCACTTATAATCCATTAGACAAACAAGCATAGACATGGAATGGTTTTCTGTCAAGGTGTGTACCCGGCCGGACAACAGGCCGGGCCGCGGAAGCGGTCCCTGCCCGTGCAAATTTCAGCAGGACAGCTTTACTCGCTTCATTCTTGGATTCGGGGGACTTGTAGATATCGACATGGCCAGCTCGGTAGTGACGACCTGCACTCCCGGTGATGCCGAGAGGGCGATTGTGTCGTATACTTACTGGTCTGACGAAGTATTGACGTTGACGTGCATTTGCATACCGACCGCGTCGACCGGAACGCCCCTTTCAGCGTCCCCTTGACGAGATTATACATCTCCCGGCGTTTACGGCGGCCGGTCACGAAATTGTATTTGTTGATGACAATTCGCATTGGGTACATTCCTCCATGCTTTACGTTCGAAACGACATCCGGTTTCTCTTCCAATCCGGGATTACCGCGGTGCGTCCTTCCCAAGCCTGACCCCGCGGTATTGTGCGTGTATACGGGCAGGTACGTCTTCAATCCGTAAGAACCCGGACACCGGTCAGTGTAATACGTATCAGCCGTAAACCGAATATGGTATTTTTCCTATTTTCTCAAGGTATCGAACATGCACCGAAGAATGTGCACGACGATCCAATTGCTGTAGAATGGACTTGGAGAAAGCGATGGCGAAAAACATACCCGTGCTGACGGTCTCGGCGGTCAGCCTGGCCGAAGCCTACGAACAGGCCCTGCTGGCCCTGTACAAAAACGGGACCCGGTTCAGGACCCAGTACGACAAACAGGGCGACCCTTTAAGCATCGACGCGACCATGAACATCACGGTCCTTGAACCGCTGACCGATCCGATGATCCACAAGGCGTTCCCGGGCGGCATCGACGAACTGCGCGAATACGTCATGGAGCTGCGCGGCGCGAAGGACCACTGGGTCAGGAACGTCAACGATCCCGGCGACACCCGCTGGGAATATACATACCATGGCCGTCTGGCGGCATACGGTGCATGGATGGAGAAGATCGACGGAAAACGGGTCCGGAAGGGGTATTTCTGCATCGACCAGATCGAAACCGTCATCGAAAAACTGGCCGCCCAGCCCTTCACCCGCCAGGCCCAGGCGATCACCTGGATGCCGAACCTCGACAACGACCGTTTCGATCCGCCCTGTCTGCAGTCGCTCTGGTACCGGATACTGGAGGACGACGACGGGACCTGGTGGCTGAACTGCAACGTCCGCTTTAGAAGCAACGACGCCTGGGGGGCAAGTTTCATGAACATGTTCGGCTTCATCCAGTTCAATAACGAAGTCGTTGCCGCCGGAGTGTCCGGCAAAAGCGGGAGGGACGTCCGGCTCGGACGCATGAACTGGCAGGCCGATTCCTACCATATCTACGGCAAGGACATTAAGACCGCCCAGGAACTGCTCTTCGACAGGATCGGTTCCCTCTCCCCGGCCGAACGCACCTACAATTTCCATGACGCCTTTATCCGCGAACTGTACGATGAAGCCGAAGCGAGGATCGCAGTGAAGATCAGAAACCACGACGAGGAGCACGGAATGATTTGAATCGGGGCCTGTCCGGGAGCGGCTGACCCCGGAGGTTTTACCTGCGGGTGTTTCAGTCCTTCTTGACGGCGGTCAGAACGATCTTCCCGCCTTCGCGCGTGACGATGAATTTGTCGCGCCCCTGGTTCTTAAGGTCGTCGAGATATTCGCCGGGCAGCTGCAGCCGGCCGGTCTTGTCGAGTACGACCATCTCGATATGCGAATCCTCCTCGTCGTCGGCAAGCCCCCCCTTCATCCTGGCGAGTTCGGCGCTGTAGAAACTCCTGCGGATGAATTCGCTGCTGACCTTGCCGTCGCGGATGGCGACTATCCGGTCGACCTTTTTCGATAGCGTTAGATCATGCGTCACGATGACGATCGTCACGCCCAGCGTTTTGATGAACGTTCGGAAGATGTCGAGGATGTGTTCGGTGGTTTTGGAATCGACCGATCCGGTCGGTTCGTCGGCCAGCAGTATCTTCGGCCGGTTCGCCAGGGCGATGGCGATGGCGACGCGCTGCTGCTCGCCCCCGGAGAGCTGCATGAGTTTGTGATTTTTCCTGTGCGAGAGACCGACCATGGCCAGAAGTTCATCGCTCCAGGCTCCGCGCCCGGCCCTGCCCCTTCGGGTCATGGGCATCAGGACGTTGTCCCTGGCCGAGAGGTACGGAATCAGGTTGCGCGAGCTGTTCTGCCAGACGAACCCGACCGTTTCGCGCCGGTAGCAGTCCATCTTCCTCTCGTCG
>JAFGDP010000146.1 GCA_016932075.1 Chitinispirillaceae bacterium
CCCACACGTTACCGCTCATGTCATACAACCCGAACGCATTAGCCAGCTTCGTACCCACTCTTGCCGTAGAAAAATTCGAGTTGTGCCGCCATACCGCGTTATTGTCCACCGCAAGTGTATCAGCCGCCGTCGCCGGCGGATAACTTCCGCCCCAGTAATAATCGGTCGTGCTCCCTGCCCGGCACGCATACTCCCACTCGGCTTCCGTAGGCAGACGATACCCGCTCTTCGCAAAATCAACGGCAAGCCCGCCGAGTGCCGTGCAGCTGTCACCCGGCGTGCCGCTCACCGAGGTATACGAATACACCGTGTCCTTCCCGTCCGCCTTGGTCCGCGCGTTGCAGTACAGCACCGCGTCGAACCAGGTTATATACTCCACCGGCCGCAGCGAATCTCCGGTGAAATAAGACGGATTCACCCCCATCAGCGCACGATAATCCGCCTGCGTAACTTCCGTCGTGTCCATGTAAAACGCCGACACGGTCACGCTGTGAACAGGCAGTTCAACGCTGTAACCGTTCGTCGAGCCCATGAAAAACGTCCCGCCGGTAATGAGCTTCATGCCCCTGGCGCCGGTCGTCGGATTTTCCGTCGGATTGCTCTTCCCGCACCCCGGGAACAGCAGCGCCAGCGGAACCAGGCACAGAAAAATCACTCCACGCATAGATGCCGCCTTGAAAAGATGGTTTATGAAATAAAAATGGGAGTTTTCTTATACTCAACAGGTGTCTTCTATCTTACTGATAGACTGATAGTAATCTGATTTCTCGGGAGCGGCCGGGTGTATATAAAAAGATTCTTTACAGAGCTGCCTGCGCCGTCTTCACGATCGGCTTTTTTCGGCTTCATGCAGCCGTTGTTCAAGAAACAGGTTCACCAGGCTTTCGGTGCTGATGCCCCGCTTCCGGGCGACCATCTGAACCCTGCCGATCAATGAGCGGTCGAGGGGTACCAGGTACCGGCGACGGGCGTCCGAAGAGATGCGAAACGATGCCGGCCCGGTCTGTTCCCAGTAATCAGCCAAGCTGTGCTTATCCCGGAAATCGGCAATTTCGGAATACGTTTTGAATTTCGGCATTTTTTTAACGGCTTTCATGGATTTGCAAATAATAGCTCATCAACCTCTTCCGGGACAACATGATGCTTACGCGCAAGTTTATCGATTATTTCAGGCAACCAGATTATGTCAAGAATGCGCACCTATTCTCCCTCAGAAACCCTCGATTCATTACTCAAAGATAATACTTCAATGTACCATCGAATTGCAAGCGGTAAAGAACCACAGCCATAGAAACTGTATCACAATTTTTGGAAAAAATATACCCTTACTGACGGTTCATAAAAACAGATTTCCAAGATAATTTTCGGACCGCATGACCGGAATATCGCCTTCTTTAAACTCCCTTTTCAGATGTTTTATGACGGCGATTGCAGGCAGCCCTGACAGCACACCATTAATCCATGAAATTTCATAACATTGCCTTGATTTTTCATTGATAATATTATATATTCACTGCCATGAAAAAAACACCCATCATTCCCCGGCCAAAAGATATTGCCTTAATCAATAAACTGATGACAATATTCCCGGTCACCGCCATTCTCGGTCCTCGGCAGTGCGGAAAAACCGTGCTGGCCGGAATGATCGGTTCGGATTATCGCTTTGACCTTGAAAATCCCCGCGATCTGGCAAAACTGGAAAATCCGCAGCTGACTCTGGAATCCCTGTCCGGCACCATCGTGATTGATGAGATCCAGCGTAAACCCGATCTATTTCCGCTTATCCGGTATATGGTGGACGCCCATCCGCAGCAGAAATATCTAATTCTCGGCAGCGCCTCCGAGAACCTTATCAGGCAGAGCTCGGAATCGCTCGCCGGAAGAATCGGCTACCACTATCTGCACGGTTTCAGCCTCTGGGACGTCGGCAGCAATCGCTGGCGCGATTTATGGATTAAAGGAGGATATCCCCGGGCCTTTCTGTCGGCAAATAATGAAGAATGTTTTTTGTGGCTGGACAATTATATCGCGACGTTCCTGGAACGGGACCTTCCGCAGCTGGGCATCCGCATCGCTGCAAACACATTGCGGAAATTCTGGTTAATGATAAGTCATTATCATGGGCAGATCGTCAATTACTCCGAGATCGGACGCTCCTTCGGGATTTCCGATATGACCGTCCGGACATATATCGGCGTTCTTGAAAAAACGTTCATGGTACGCCTTGCGCAGCCATGGTATGTAAATGTCAAGAAACGCCTGGTGAAGCAGCCCAAGCTGTATATACGCGACCCGGGTATTTTCCATGCCTTGCAGTCGGTCGCTTCGCTGGAACAGCTTTCGGGCAACCCGAGACTGGGCGCCTCCTGGGAGGGTTTTGCCATCGAGAGCGCGGCGCGTTCCATAGGTCTGAAGGATGACGGCGCCTATTTTTATGCGACGCATAACGGCGCAGAGCTTGACCTCTTCTGGCAGCATAACGGAAAAAACTGGGGCGTCGAGTGCAAATACGCTGACGCGCCGCGCCCGACGAAATCCATGCGCGCCGTCATCGGCGATCTTGACTTGTCGCATCTCTGGGTGATTTATCCGGGTACTGACCCCTTTGCGATCGACAAAAACATAACCGTCACGCCCATATCACAGATACGGCAGGAGTGGCAGTACTGCTGACAGCGGGCTCACCGCAATCCTGGCCGTATTTTATATTCTATCGTTCGTTATGGAAAAACAGTACAATCCCTCATCCGTCGAAGACCGCTGGTACGCTTTCTGGAGCGAGAAAAAACTCTTTCACGCCGACGAAACGTTAAAAAAACCCGCGTTCTCGATAGTCATCCCGCCGCCGAACGTGACCGGCGTCCTGCACATGGGCCACGCGCTCAACAACACCCTGCAGGACATCCTCATCCGCTACCGGAGGATGGCCGGTTTCGAGACTCTCTGGATGCCGGGAACCGACCATGCGGGCATCGCCACGCAGAACGTGGTGGAGCGGGCGCTCGCCGCGGAGAAAAAAACGAGACATGATCTCGGCCGCGAAAAATTCATTGAAAAGGTATGGCAGTGGAAAGCAGAACACCACGCCACCATCTCAAACCAGCTTAAAAAACTGGGCTGCTCATGCGACTGGGACCGCGAGCGGTTTACCATGGACGAGGGACTTTCCCGTGCGGTGCGAAGGGTGTTCGTCCGACTCTACAAGGATAATCTTATTTACAAAGGCAAATACATCATCAACTGGTGCCCGCGGTGCCGCACCGCGCTCTCCGATGAGGAAGTCGAGCACAAGGAAACGAACGGTAAACTGTACCACTTCCGCTACCCGTTTGCGGACGGCTCCGGCCATATGACCGTAGCCACCACCCGCCCCGAAACCATGCTCGGCGACACCGCTGTGGCCGTAAACCCGAAAGACGAACGTTATACATCGCTCGTGGGCAGGAAACTCATGCTGCCGCTCGTCAACCGCGAGATCCCGGTTATCGCCGACGATTTCGTTGACCGGGAATTCGGCACCGGCGCGGTCAAGGTTACCCCGGCGCACGATCCGAACGATTTTGTTATGGGCCGGCGCCATGCCATGGAGCCCATTGTGGTCATGGACGAAGGCGGCATGATGACCGGCCCGATCCCGAAAAAATATACCGGCATCGACCGTTTTGCCTGCCGAAAACAGATCATCGAGGACATGACCAGCCTCGGCCTCGTGGAAAAAATCGAAGACCATCGCCACGCCGTGGGCCACTGCTACCGCTGCAATACGGTTGTGGAGCCCTACTATTCCGACCAGTGGTTCGTCCGCATGAA
>JAFGDP010000147.1 GCA_016932075.1 Chitinispirillaceae bacterium
AAATCACCAGACGCATGGGATTCGTGAAAACGTGGTGGTGCGGCCACACCCTGCGCATCGCGGATGCGGTCATTGCGGTGAGCGCGTTCACCGGCCGCCGGACCGCGGAGCTATTCCCGTATGTCGCAGGAAAAATCACGGTCATCCCCAATGGCGTGGATACCGCGCGCTTTCGGCCCGGCATTGACTCGGCCGCGCTGCGCAGCCGCCTTGGACTGGGCGATCACAGGGTGCTCCTTACGCTCGCCCGCATCGTGGAGCGAAAAGGCCATGATCAGGTGATCCGGGCGCTTCCCGCAATTCTTCAAAAAGTCCCGGATCTCATGTACTGCATTGCAGGCGATCCGCAAGGAGGCTGCGTCGAAACGTTGAAGCGTCTTTCCGTACAGCTTCATGTCGAAGACCATGTCCGTTTTTGCGGCTATGTTGAACCGGCCGATCTTCCCGCGTTCTACAATCTCTGCGACGCCTATATCATGCCTTCGAGGGAGATTCCTTCATCAGGCGACAGCGAAGGGTTCGGCATTACCTTTCTTGAGGCGAATGCCTGCGAAAAACCGGTGATCGGCGGCAATTCCGGCGGCGTGGCGGACGCGATCGTTGCGGGCGAGACCGGGTTTCTCGTCGACCCGCTTAACCCCGCCGCCATCGCGGAAAAATCCATACTCCTGCTCACCAATGACTCGCTTGCACAGAAGCTCGGCAGGCAGGGACGGGAAAGAATCGCGAAAGGATATACCTGGAGGGCAATTGTAGAAAAAATGATAAAACAGATCTTTTCTCACGGAGAGCACAGAGGACACGGAGAAAAACAATGAATGAAAATGAGATAGCGGAAAAAATTATTGGATTGGCAATTAAAGTACATTCCAATCTTGGTCCAGGATTGTTAGAAACCATTTATGAAAAAGCCCTGGCTTTTGAATTGCATCGAAACGGATTTCAAACAGATGTTCAGAAAGCGTTGCCGGTAATGTATGAGGGAATGGTATTTGACGAGGGCTATCGAGCAGACATCATTGTAAACAATCTTGTAATAATTGAGCTCAAATCGGTGAAATGTATTGATGATCTGCATATCAAACAATTATTAACCTATTTGCGGCTGTCTAATATGAAGCTGGGACTCATTATTAATTTTAATGAAATTATGCTTAAAAACGGCATACGACGAATTATTAACGGAACCATTTGAAAATCTCCGTGGTCTTTGTGCTCTCCGTGAGAAACCTGCTTTCGAAGTTGTTATACCGTCCCCTTTTGCCTTAATAATAATCCTGTGATATGAAGAGATGATTAACAGCGAAATATTTTGGTGTTTCATTCATCAATTTGCTTTCTACATTCTGCAATTTTGGGAGCGGAACGCCCAGATTTATTATCCTTCATTCCATAAAAAACGCCCCGGATGGTTTTTCCAGGGCGCTCATATTCTGTCGACAGTACCGCTCATAGGGTATTACTTCCCTTCATCAGGGGTGGTTTCTCCTTTCTCGGTTGCAGTGGAAGGAGATAATTTGCTTCCCCCCTGCAGTTTGGGGAAAAGCCGGTTCGCGTTCTTCTTGCCGATCTCAAGGCAGGCCCTCAGAAACGACTCCCGGTATGCCCTGACAAACTGCTCACGCGCCATGCGCTCCTGGGTTTTGGCCTCCTCAAACGCGATGATGCCCGCGGTGAGTTCGGCCTCGGACGCGATGGCCGCTTCCAGCCTGGCTTCAAGGTCCGCAGCCATACCGCTTACGTTGTTTGAAGATTCCAGACCCTTGATCCGGGAAATGAGTTCGCGTACCAATCGCATTTCCTCATCCCGGCCCGCGTACACGATCTCGGAAACCGTGCGGTCAGGAAACACCTTGTCAATGACCGGTTCGTTCCAGTGCTCACGGTCATGCTTTTCGCACGCCGCGTACACGTCTTTGACCGCGTCATCAACGTCGCCATTGCACTGGAGCACTATTTCGCGAGACATGCCAGCGTTGAAACGCTGCTTGTCCATCTCCAGGTGTTTTTTTTCCAGGTCTTCGAGGGCCTGGCCCGGCACTTCTGAAAACCGCTCCGCACCATTTCCCGCCCTGATGCAGAGGCAGATCAACGTCCGGCCCATATCCGTGAGCCGGTCCGTTGAGAAGGATGATCGTGGCATTTGTGCCATGGATCGCCTCCTTTTTTTAAGGTTATTGGTTGTCCGGTTCTGTCCGGTTAGTATTAAGCGCTTTGCAACTTAACCAGACTATAGCCGGTGTCTGCATATATAACGTTTGAATATGTCAATTTATTACAGAATGTTTCAATTAAATGAAATTAAGTTGACAAAACATTACTTCGTCAGTGTACATTACCATCGAGAGGATAATTGCAGGAGCGTTTTTTTCGCGCCAGATAATTTCCGATGCTTTTCGTGCTATGAACAGCGGTACGCAGGCATCTGATGCAAGCAATCCTGCCAGGGGATTAATAGGCAAAAAGGTTTCTTAATAGATCCAGATTAGAAACAGCGTTCATATCATGTGAATGGTTACTACCACAAGAGAAATACCGGAAAAACTTCTCACCCTCCTTCTGCCAATGTTGAAATGCAAAACCACCCGGTTCAAGCGCCTCTGCAACTATGGCAGCGCGAAATCATAAACTCTTTTTACTATTTCCTCTCTTGCGCTGCGCAATTGGAACCTCTTTTTACCATTTCCAGAGTTGCGGCACGTATCCAGAACATTTTTTTGCCCTTACCAGAGTTGTACCAGGCAAAAAGAAATCTTTTTACCCTCCGCAACTTTTGGAAATCAGGAACCGGCCGTCTTTTTGCCCTCTGCAGCTTTGGTAAAGGTCAAAAACAAATCTTTTTGCCCTCCGCAGCTTTCGGAAATCAGGAACCGCCCGTCTTTCTACCCTCCGCAACGTTGGTAATGGTCAAAAACAAATCTTTTTGCCCTCTGCAACTTTTGGAAATCAGGAACCGCCCGTCTTTTTGCCCTCTGCAGCTTTGGTAAAGGTGAAAAAGAAATCTTTTTACCTTCTGCAACGCGAAAAAACGCTAAACAAGGCATTTTGACATTGTGTTCCATTTCGGACATCCGGAAAAAAGAGCTTTTAATAACCATTTCCAGTACAGATTATATTATGAAATCCAATTTTTACCCCAGCTTCAGCACGGCAGATTGGATTGATAAAACCGAATTTCTATTGTCAGAGCGGTTTGTTCCAATTAACGTTGGTTATGAACGGAGTAAGAACGGCACTTGAATTATCTAAAACAAAAAAGCTTTACTAAATTATTACAACGGCCCAACGCCGTTGCCAGCCAATAAGTGTGGGTGACAGTGATAGTCCGATACTACCATTTATGCATTCAAATAATTATATTATAATTATGAAGGATATTTCCTTTCAGTGGAACCAAAAGAAAGCCATGTCAAACCTCAAAAAGCATGGAATTCATTTTGAAGAAGCCACAACCGTTTTTTATGATGACAATGCGAAAGAGTATTATGATCCCGATCATTCAGAAAACGAGAAACGATACATAATGCTTGGAATGTCCAGAAAATTACGAGTATTAATTGTATCGTATTGTTATCGAAAATCCGATGCAACAATTCGGATAATTTCATCAAGAAAAGCAAACAACAAAGAAACGAGAAGCTATTTTGCAGGAGGACGATTATGAGATCACACTATGATTTTCGTACAATGAAAAGCAGGAAAAATCCTTATGCCAAGAAATTAAAAAGGCAGATAACAATAAGGATTGGAATAAAAACGCTAGATTATTTTAGGGAAATGTCAGATGAGGTCGGCGTTCCATATCAAAATTTGATTGATTCTTATCTTGCAGACTGCGCCTCTTCACACAGAAAACTTAAAACAAAATGGGCCTGAAAAAGCCCCTATTATTTTAAAACCGCATTATCAAAACGCTCAATCCGGACTGTCCCCTGCCGCGTTATCATCAATTCTCCCTCCTTCTCCCCATCCTCTCAACAATCTCATCATACAACCCATTGATTCCCTCTTTGCCGCTCTGCAGGGGATGGCGGACCATGCGGCGGAATACTCCTTTCCCTCTTTGTTTCCCGATCTGCGCGACCAGGGGAAAATATTCAAAGGCCAGAAGCCCGGCGGTGAGCGTGTTCTGGCGGTTGGGGAACAGTTTGGAAAACAGGGAAAACAGCACGACATGAAACCTGAAGTGCATCAGTATGAAAGAGAGCTCGAGCCACACCCATAACCGGAGCCACTGTTGGACCGTGGCAATCACGCTTTCGTGGGTTAAAAACGACAGGTGCTCCAGCCGGGTCCCGTAGGGAAACACGAGATAAATGCAGCCGATGAATGCGAAGAGCGCCCAGAACCGGAGCAGGGGCGTAATAAAGAGCATAAGGGGACGCCGCAACAGCATGGCCACGCTTAGCGCGGTCACGGCAGCGGCTGTGACAAGCGCGGGCGTGTTTGTTACAAAAACGAGAGCGATGCTGAAGGTGATTATGCCTACCGCCATCAGATACTCTTTCATGGCAACCCTCTGCTGCAGCCACTGCTGCGATTGCATGGCCGCGGCCTTGCTGCCGGCTTTTCGGTCGAGGATGTTTTTGACCGGAAGCGCCAGTGCGCCCACGACTGATCCGAACAGTATGGAGGCCAGTGCCATTAACGGAAGCTGGAAAAACACCCTGGTATTCGTTGTCATGAGGGCATAGACGGCAAAAAGTTGCCCTGCGTTATGGAACAGGGCGCCAAGCACGCCCAAGCCGACCATGCCGAGCAGGCCCCGTTTCCCGAACATATTCCAGAGCAGACCCATGACTAACGTCGCGGCTATGCCGCCGCTCGCGGCGAGCGACAGGGAGACAAAGGAAAATCCGAAATAGCAGCCGGCGATCCATGTCCGCACCAGACTGAACAGAAGCGCGTCCATGGTGCCGTATTTAATAATCCAGATTAGGGTAACGGTATTGGCAAGCCCTGGTTTGAGCCAGGGAAAAAACGGCAGGCGCGGGATAAAATATTCCACCGCGTTCAGGCCGACGGCCAGAAGAAGCAGGACGGTTTTTTCGGCCAGATCGCTCTCGCGGCTCGTGTTAGCGGGCGATTGCATCAATCTCCTCTCTGCCCCCTGCGGAAATTTCGATGAGAATATGGTTCGGCACGCACACGATCTGCTCAAAGGGCCTGCTGATCGGCGCGCTGTGACGGCAGATCTGGCGCGGGCAATTGGAGGAGTCGATACGAAGCGCGCCATGTTCAATCCGCGCCTTCATTCTTCCATTGGCGCCTTGTATGAAGAATTCCGCTGATGCAGAAAGCGGATAGTGCGCAACGACGGTGTTGTCGCGGTACACCGTAGCCGTTGCCGGAGCATGCGATGCGGTGATGGGAATAAATGCGATCCCGGCGCACAGAAGGAGCGCCATCACCACCGCGTCAAGCGGCGCAAGGCTCCTGGGACGTTGGCGACCGGCCTGGTTTTTAGGCATATTATTTCCAGATGATACGGTTTTTCCATCCGCTGCTGACAAACGCCCTGCCGAGGCTGTCAACCACCACGCATTCAAGACGCGGCCGCGCATTAACGAAACAGAGAATGGAATCCGCGGGGCGTGCAAAGAGGCCGGTACTGAGGATATCGGCTTCGACGGGGTCCATCGACCAGATGGTCAGGCTCTGATTGCGGCCGCAGGGACGGCCCGTGTGCGGATCAAACAGGTGATGGTATCGCGTACCGCCTTCCATATAGTACCGTTCATAATCACCGCTCGTGACAACGCTTCCGCTGTCAAGCGCCAGGGCGGCCAGAAGCGCGCCCTGCTTCCGCGGATGCTGGATGCCGATATACCATGCGGTGCCGTCCGGTTTTTTTCCCGACGATACGATATCGCCGCCGGCGGCGATAAGGAAATCCGCCATCCCCTGTCGCTGAAGCAGGCGCGCCGATGCGCGGAGCGCGGCTCCCTTTGCCACCCCGCCCACATCCACGGCGATACGCGGGTCGTGTATGATAATGGTGTCGCGGGTCGCGGTAAGGCCAATCTTCGTATAGGATACGCACCTGAGCACTGAATCCAGTTCGTGCCGGGAGGGAATATGCAGCGCCGTATCCTGCTCGCCGAATCCCCAGAGCTCCTTTACCGGAAATATTGAAAGGTCAAAATCGCCGTCAAGCGTATCGCCGAAACGCAGGGCGCGCTCGACCATAAAAGCAAGGTCTGACGAAAGGGGCAGGGCTTTGGAACGACGGTTGTTGATGCGCAACACTTCCGATGCCGGCGTGGTCTGGGAAAAACGGATTTCCCAGCTTGAAAAAAGCGAATCAAGCTGCCGCCACAGCAGTGCACAGCGGTCTTCCTCTCTCTTTTCACCGGCAATGGTCACCTCAATGACCGTATCCATGCGGTAAAAAACCTGTTTCGCACGATGACCGCGGCCGCACCAGCAAAAAAACATGCTGAGCGTAAGGAGAAGAAGGAAAGCGGATGGGCGCAGTTGACGCATCATCCCCGGGGACCCGCTTCTATCATTCGCCGTATGGCGAGCTCCGCCTGCCGGGCCGTTTCCTCCGGCACCCGTATCACCTCTCCGCCGGTGCCATCAAGCGCCCTGCGAACGGCGACGAGCGATCCCTTCCGCATGTCGGGGCAGGTTATTGAGGGGGAAACCGGATAGAAACGTTTTTCCCTGTTCTGTTTCCGCAGGGTATGCAGGATGCCGATTTCAGTGGCCACAATGAATTCGCGCGCCGCATGTTCCTTTGCGTATGCGCACATGCCGCCGGTCGAAAGCACCGTGTCGGCAAGCGCCCTGCTTTCACGCGGGGCTTCCGGATGGATCATTACCACGGCGTCGGGATGAGCGCGCCGTGCCTGTTCGATCATGGCTGGCGTGATGCAAGCATGGGTGGGGCAGAACCCGTTCCAGCACACCACGTCGCGGCCGGTCTGCTGCATGACGAAATCCCCGAGGTGTTTGTCGGGAACAAAGAGGATCCCCTTATCCGGTTCCACGAGCCGCGCGATGGCAACGGCATTGGAACTGGTCACGCACACGTCGCTCTGTGCCTTGACGTCCGCCGTTGAATTGACATAACACAGCACGACTCTGCCCGGATGCTCACGCTTGAACGCCGCAAGTTCCTGGGCCGTTATCATGTCGGCCATGGGACAGCCGGCGTGAGGAACCGCAAGCACGACCCTGCGTGAGGGATTGATAACGGCCGCGGTCTCCGCCATGAAACGGACACCGCAGAAGACGATCATGTCCGCTTTGACACGGGAAGCCTCAACGCTCAGTCCCAGTGAATCGCCGACAAAGTCGGCAACGTCCTGCACCTCCCCGGGCTGGTAGGTATGCGCAAGCAGAACGGCGTTTTTTTCCTTTTTCAGCCGCGCGATCTCCGGTGCCAGATCCGTGGTCATGTTCCGCTTTCCACAAAAGGGGAAAGCGACCGCAACTTTTCTATGATCGGCGGCACGGCGGCGATGACCGTGTCGATCTGATCCTCGGTCGTATAGCGCGAAAGGGAAAACCGAATCGAGCTGTGGGCAAACGTATAGGGTATTCCCATGGCGCGCATCACGTGGGACGGCTCAAGGGACCCGGTGGTGCAGGCGGACCCGGACGACGCCGCGATCCCGAGTTCATCAAGATGCAGCAGGATGCTTTCCCCTTCGATCGCTTCGAAGCTGATGTTTGCCGTATTCGGGAGTCGGAGCGTGCGGTGCCCGTTGAGCTTGGCTGCCGGACACGTCGCAAGAAGCGCTCGTTCCAGCTTGTCACGAAGCTTCCTGATTCTTTCATTATCCTGGTCCATCTGCTTTTTCGCCAGCTCACACGCCTCTCCCAGCCCGACAATATAGGCGATGTTTTCGGTACCGGCCCTGGCGCCGTTTTCCTGATGCCCGCCGTGGATGAGCGGTTCGATTTCCGTGCCACTGCGCACGTAAAGCATGCCCACACCCTTCGGTGCATGGAGCTTGTGACCTGAAATGGCGAGCAGGTCGACCGGTGTCTTTTTCACATCGATCAGGACTTTGCCGGCCGCCTGTACCGCATCAGTGTGAAACGTGGCGCCCCGGGATTTTGTAATGGTTGCGAGTTCATGAATCGGAAACAGGACGCCGGTCTCATTGTTGGCCCACATGAGACTCACGATCGTATCTTCATCAAGGGGCGCCGCTTCGAACTCCTGAGCGAGCAGCATGCCTTCGGCATCCACGTTCAACTCAATCAGGGCCGCGCCCTTTTTCTGCAAATAACGCGCCGTGGTACGGACTGCCGGGTGTTCTACCGTTGACGTCACAATTCTTGCCCGACCTCCCCGCACGGAGGTGAAGCCCTTGAGCGCAGCGTTGTCCGACTCTGAACCGCAGCTGGTGAATACAATCTCGTCGGGCGATGCATTGATAAGCGACGCAGCCTGTTCACGCGCCCGGTCAACAGGTCGTTTCAGCATGCCGCCGAAACGATGGATGCTCGACGGATTGCCGTAGCGCTCCCCTAAAAAAGGAAGCATCGCCTCCACCACCTCCGGCGCAATCCGGGTGGTTGCGTTGTTATCGAGATATATGACGTTCATCGCATCATTCATAATAACGCCTTTGCGAGTGGTCACCGTGGCAATGGGTATGTTTTGCTGTAAAAATACTCCTCAACCCGGTTTTCGGGCGATCTATTTCTGTTCGGCTACGCGGAAAGGTATTTGACGAGCTGTGAGCGCAAACCCGTATCACCATGAAACCGGATATATTTGAAATGGAGAGTATCGATCAGCGTATTGACCTCTTCTTCCGGATCAAAAAGGTAGGTGGAGGGAGCGTACTCATTAATGTTGTCTGGATGACACTGCCGCGGATCGCCGAAACTCACATACATCCTGCAGGTAAGGGGCCGGACCGGGTACGCCAGACACAAGCCGTTCTCAAGCAGCGGACAGCAACGTTGCAGCTGGTAGAACGAAGCGAGGAGAAGATCTACGGTGTCAATCTCCTTGTGCCGCAGGCAATCCGCGGTTTTTTTCTCCACGATCGCGTTCAAGCGTTCAAGGTGCTCATTGTCCCTGCGGCATAGTTCGACAATGCGCCCGATTGCCTCTGGATGGTGCTCGCGCACATGGGCGGCGATAATCTCGGCCTCAAACGAATTGACGTCTTCCACCCAATGACAGCAGCATTCCGTGCACCCTTTCCTGCAGGCTATCGCCATGCCGGATGCTTCGGCGATCACGCGCTGATACTCCATCATTGCAGCCACGACGGTTTCCCATCCGGCCCTGAATGCCTGGTCAAGACAGGAACCGCATTGCAGCGCCACCAGCCGTTCGAGCTGTCCGATCATGGTCTTCTGAATTGCCCGGGCACGAACGGGTACGGGCAAATGCTTGTGCGCGCTTTTTTTTGCTGCAGGTCCAGGAACCATCGGAAACTGTTTCGCGGTTATTCCGGTAGCGCTAGGGTACAATTACCAAGATGAAAAGCGATCTCACAATAAAACCTGGGATCGAAAGCATAGCCTTCGGTCGGTTCGTGATGTTCGTTTTTTATCCAGCGATTATCAATTCCGATCCGCGCATTGGCGAGGTCTTTGAGGTAAAGCAATCCTTCAAGCCGGACCGAAACGGCCTTTTCCACGGTCCCGGAGGGAAAGTTGTCGACCAGGTAATCATACGGCAATCCATCGATGTTAGCGGAATCGCTGTCATGCCAGCGGCTCGTTATGTTTTTCTCCCCTGACCGGTCGTATGCTGCAACGGCGCTTGCCGCCCAGAAGTTCTTTCCGACAACGGCGCATCCCGCCCAGAGATGGTCGCCGTCGTTTTGGGGAAATCCCAGGCTTTTTCCCAGATACGTATATCCTTCGCCATTGTTCATATTATTGTCAGGCACCGTGTACATCCACTCTGAGACGCGCGCATACCCTGCCTTGACAAGATGGCGGAACCGCAGCGGCAGGCAGTCACGCCAGTACACGCCGGCATCGACGCCCCAGTGGTTCGGCTCCCGGTCGGTCTCGATCTCGTCGTCGACCTGGATATCGTCAAGCACCAGCTGCCCTTTCAGCGATACCTTCTCAAAGCCCGGATGCAGGTTCCACTGGAACCCGAGCATGAGGTTGCCGTTACCTTCCTGATTGATGTTCTGTACCGTGTAAAGGGAAAAAGGATTGACATACTGAAAATCGGGAAGACCGGCCTCCCTCCTGAACACCATGCTTTCGAGGATACCAAGGGTCCCCCATCTGCCCAGCATGAAATTGAGTGCGTGGACCGCGAAATAACGGCCCGGCATATTATCGGAGACCGAAGGGCGGGAAGAGCGGTTGAATGCGGCGAACAGGTGCCTGAACTCGAAGAGCGATGAATGCACCTGCCACTCAAGCGCATCGTAGGTGTAGGGGTGGGACGAAAGCAGCAGGCTGCGGTCAACAAACGGGCCCCAGGCGCGAAGCATCCGCCCGAATCGCATGGAACCGTAACGCCAGTCAAGCCGGGCATATGCTTCTTCGATCCGTCCTCTCGCGAACCGGTCCGGATGTGCCGGATAGAGCGAATCGTCCTCGTATCGCGTATCGACACGGAGCGTCTGCCTCACCACCAGATTATGGTATCGCAGATCATTGAGGATCCCCCCCACACCATACCCCGCGCGATCCCCCTGCTCCCGGGGCACAATGGTGCCGCCGGCGACGAAAGGCTCAAGCAGCCAGTGGCTGCGCTCCGCTGTTGCCCGGGGCAACCAGAGTGTCGAATCAAACAGCGGAGCCGGACCGCAGTCGTCCCAGAAAAAACCGCTTGGTGACGAGGTCACCAGCCCCATTTCCGAAGCAATCCGGAAGTAGGGCGCCCGCCAGTTGGTGAGTTCCACGGCGGCGACGGACACGGCGAGAACCAGGAGAATCAGGTGGCTCATCTTTCCGGATCCGATCGGGGCAACACCGTCATGACGTGAAAATCTCTGTTGTTTCGGCTTTCGGATTTCGGATTTGGCATTTGAAATTTGCTTTTTCACTCAGTACGCCCTGTCCCGCTTGAAGACGACCGCGATGGTTTTAAGTATAATTTTAATGTCCAGCCATATGCTCCAGTTATCGATATAGGAAAGGTCGAGCTTGACGATCTCGTCGAAATTCTTGATCTTGTTACGTCCCGACACCTGCCAGAGCCCGGTGATTCCCGGCCGTATGCTGATACGCCGGTGGTGCCACTTCTGATACTGGGAAACCTCATCCACCGTGGGAGGCCGTGTTCCCACAAGCGACATCTCGCCTTTCAAAACATTTATAAATTGCGGCAGTTCATCAAGAGAGAGCTTCCGCATAAACCTGCCGACCGCGGTTATGCGCGGATCGTTGGAAATCTTGAAGATGGCACCGTCACATTCATTAAGATCGAGGAGTTCCTTTCTCTTTTTTTCCGCATCAATGGCCATGGAGCGGAATTTGTACATAATAAACCGCTTGCCGTTTTTCCCCACCCTGACCTGCCTGAAAAAAACGGGACCCCGCGACGACAGCTTTATCATCACCGCCAGGAACGGGTAAAACACGATGAAAACGAACACGCCGGCCAGCGCGCCGGCAATATCGAAAATCCTTTTAAAGATCATCTGATCGGGATCGAGCTCCACGGTGTGCGAAATGAGCGTTGCGCATTCCATGAACTTGTGATACTGCCACCGGGCAAACGAGGTGGCGCGGGAAAGGTTGATAAAAACCCGTGCGGCACGGCCCATTTCCTCGCAGATCTGCAGGTAATTATCAATGACGAAGCTTTCTTTGGTCAGCCTGCGCGGTATGCAGAAAAATATTTCTTCGACATAACAGCTTTTCAGCACCTCTTCAAAATCACCCGGAGAGATGCTTAGGTCAAGCTTCCGAATAACCCGCAACCCCCATTCCGGGTGTAAATCGATCGCATGAATGATCTGGGAAGCCATTCTTCCCCTCCCGAAAACGATTATGGGAGTGAGGTTCCTGTTATTCCGGCGTAAATGCGCGATCAGTATCTTCATCAGGATTTTTTCGGAACCGATGAAGAAAAAGGACAGCGCGGTAAAGGTAAGATACAGATAACGGCTCGGTTTGCTGTCGGGCAGCAAATAGAGGATTGCGGCGCCGAGGATTGCGGCGGAAATGAAAATGGTGATGATGCGCCGAAAAAGGTCGCGCATCCAGTTGAAGTTGAGGATGGAAAAAAGCTCGCGCGTCCAGGCGAAATACAGGTAAAATCCCGTAAAACCAACGACCATGACCCAGTAATCAAGAATCGGCAGCAGCGGAAACGGCCGAAGGAATGATATGAAAAAATAGGAAAGATAAAAGGCGTTCAGGATGAGAATGCAGTCGATCGCCGCTATCGCCTGTTTTATAAATGACGAGTGTTCCTTGAGCATTACTGGTTCTGTTTCCGGTCAGATGGTTTCATTACTCCTCTGCCTTGAATTCAAAGGGGAATTCAAACGTCATGGTGCCGGCCGACTGCGGCACTTCTTTGAATTTTATGATTCGCAGGTACTGCCCGAAACGCTCCAGAAACTGCTGATTCTTGATCGCCGATCGGGTGATGCGCGCATCGTTCACTCTGCCCTCCCAACCGACCCGGAAGGTCACCCATACCGTTCCGCTCGCATAGTCGCCGGTTTTAAGGTGACGCTTGTAGAGCTGCTGCAGATTAACAAGATGCTTGGCGATCGAATCCCTGATTGATTCCTGCGACCTGAATGCCAGCGCCCGGGCGGATGATAAAGCCGGTTTTCTTTTTTCGGCGCGTATGGTCGGTGCGGCTGCGGTGTCGGCTATCAACCCCTTCACCATCGCCTTGACGTTTCCGGCATCCTCGACGTCCTTGTGCCGCACGAAACTCGCGAGCGTCGTCGCAAAATCCTCCGTCACCTTAAGCACGACCATTATAATCTGTTCAAGCTCCGCTTCGTCATTTGCAGGTAACCGCTGCAAAACAGCACGGTCCTCCTCATCCAAGGCGCAGGAGACCGGTTGTCCTCTGACGGTCGGTTTTATGGTTGCGGCAAGCGAATCAAGGTAGCCGACAACCCCCTTACTGTTCTTGAGTGCGCCGGCGAGGGCCGAGGATGCCTCCAATAGCTTCTCGGCTGATTGAACGGAACAGTCCTTTCCCGAAATCAGGGAAAGCTTCCGCGCGCATTTATCTGCTATATCACCAGGCACCTTTCTTTCCGGGGACAGTGTATTGGAAAGCGCGAGCCGACAGATCACCTTCTTGATCTTTAATGAATCATTCACGCCGTCAGGGACCAGCTGCCGGATGGTTTCGAGCCCGAGGGAATCGTTCCCCAGTTGTACGACGGTGCGCTCGTCCGCCCTCTTTCCGCACAACAACAATAGCACGACCGCGACCGTAGGTATCGCTGCATATAAAACGGATATGCGGTGCATATTCATTCTCCCCGAATCATACGGCCAGCCAGGAAGACACCACGCCGACAGCAAAATAATCTATGCGCCCATAACTTTACAATACATAACCATATACGGCTCGCTTTAAATTGAAGCGGCCTCTGCTGCCGAACGACAGCGCGCGCGAAGCTGTGCAAGGGTTCCGTCGTTTGAAATCAAGGTCCATGTGCCGCTTGTGGGTATGGCAAGCACCTCCTCCTGCAGGCGCATTCTCTGCATGATATCCTTATCGCTCAGTTCCGGCAGGCTGCGTCGCAGACGCTCAAAACGCAGGCGCCAGGGCGCCTCAATCCAGATGTTTCTGTCAAACCACGCTTCAATGCGCCAGAGCGGGGCAAGTGCCGCGTCCAGAATACATACCGTGTCCCCACACGCGTCAATACGTTTCCCGAGGTGCAGGAGAAACGGCGGATGCACGATTGCATTGAGCCGCAGAAGATGGTCCCGCCCGCTGAATGCCATCCGGCCCAGCGCTTTGAAACAAAGGGCCTTCTCCTCAACGATGCCGGCGCCAAACGCATCTTCCAGCTGTTTGCGAATCGGTTCATTGCCGGCAATGAACGTCTTGGCCTCCCGGTCGGCATTAATGACTGTCGCCTTGCCGGCGGCACACATGTCGGCGGCAGTGGATTTCCCCGCCCCCATATAACCGGCGATACAAAGACGATGCGTTCGACGGCAGCCGTTCATGTGCGAATTCCTGGAGGGAAACCGCTACCCATAGGGATGATGTTTGGTTATGGTCACGCGGTTTGCCCGGGGATTGAACTCAATGGCATCAACATAATGGCGGACGATGTAGAGGCCGCGGCCACAATCCTTTCCAATATTTTCAGGCAGGGTCGGGTCCGGAATCATGTCCGGAGTGAATCCCTGTCCTTCATCCATTATTGAAACCACGGTTTTTTTCCCGTCTACGATATGGCCGACAAATACTTTTCGCGTATAATCCTTGGCATTACCGTGATGAATGGCATTGACCAGCAGTTCGGTCAGCGAAACCTTCATTTTTCTGATTATTTCGTCAGGATATCCGAACACATCCATGGCGCTTAATATGATGGCGGTGGTGCGGTCCATCTCTTCGTAGTAACAGAGCGTTTGAAGATACACGGGCGAATCCGGGGCAAAACCGAGGCGTTCCTTTATCTGGTTTCTTCTTGACTGGGTAAGCACCTCAACGGCAATGAGAGAAAGATCGTCCCCCTGCCGCCGGGTTTTTAAAAGATGTTCTCCCTGCGTTCTGAAATAGTCGACGAGTTGCTGCGGTGTGCAGCGACCAGCCTCTTTCTGGATCATGCGGTCAAGGATTTTTCTGGTTGTCGGCGCGGAGCGGTCGCCGAAAACATTCAGAATACCGTCGGTAAAGAGTAAAAAACGGTCGCCCGGATTAAGATACACACTCTGTTCGTCATAGTACCCGTCATCAAGGATGCCGATAAGCGTTCCCTGAGGCTTTAACGGCACAAGCGACCCGTCTTCAGCCCGGTAAATGACCGGATTGATATGACCCGCGTTAGAATAGGTTAAATTGTTGTCGTGCAGGTCCAAATAGCCGACAAACGCGGTGAGATAAAACTCCGTGGCCACGTCCCGGATTATTTCGGCATTGACACGCTCAATCACCACGCGCGGCGATGTGACAGCCCTGATGTGGCTGTAAAAGCGGACCTTGGCCAAGGCGGAAATGAGCGTCGAAGAGACCCGGTGGCCCGTCACGTCGCATATCAGAAAAGCAAGAATATCATCAGATAATTGCATGACATCGAACAGGTCGCCCCCTACGCCGCTGCACGGCAGGTACAGTGATGCCATGTCGATCCCTTCGACGGTCGGCAGTCTGCGTGGAATCATCGCGGCCTGGATTTTTCGCGCGATGATAAAATCGCTGTCTTCGGAATTTTCAACAATCGTGCGGGTTTTTTTACGCGCCTTCGGCCTTCGCGCCGGTGCGCTTTTCAGTCTCTTTTTCTGCATAGTTTCATTCGAACGGGCCGGGATACGGTTCGCGCCAGCTCGCGCATGTGAAATAACGATTTCTCCTTGCAGTAAAATACATCTCCAGCCGCAGCAGCTTTTAATAAAAAACATTAAATACAGGGCAATAGAATTAATTATAATTCTTTTCCCGGGTATTGTCTATTCGTTAACCGCGTCATACGCAGAAAAGGACACCCATCATGCTGTCGAGACTTCGCTCCATGGCCGTCATAGGAATAGAAGCGATCGAGATCGTTATTGAGGCGGATATAAGCGAAATGCTGCCGAGTTTCACGCTCGTCGGCCTCCCTGACAATGCCGTCAGGGAATCCCGCGAACGGGTGATGTCGGCGATAAAAAACTGCTCCTTTGAGTTCCCGTCGCGTAAGGTTACCATCAATATGGCGCCCGCCGATGTCAGAAAGGAGGGGTCGGCTTTCGACCTGCCCATTGCCATCGGATTGCTTGAGGCGTCGGGACAGATTCGGCTCGAGCACACCGACGAGTATATCATCCTGGGCGAGCTTTCGCTGGACGGCGGCGTTAAAAAAATCAAGGGCATGCTTTCCATGGCCATCGGTGCCCGAGATAAGGGCGTCCGGGGCATGATTATTCCAAGAGAAAACGCCATGGAAGCGGCGGTTGCCGAAGGGGTCAGGATCTACCCGGTCACCACACTCGCCGAAGCGCTTGACTTTCTCCAAGGCAGACGCGCCATCGAACCGTACCGCACCGACCTTGCTTCGCTGTTCAACCGAGCGCGCCACTACCCGATAGATTTCCATGATGTTAAGGGTCAGGAGCACATCAAACGCGCCCTCCTCGTGGCGGCGGCCGGGGGCCATAACATCATGATGATCGGTCCCCCGGGATCGGGAAAAACCATGCTTTCACGACGGTTGCCGACCATCCTGCCCGATCTCACGCTCGACGAAGCGCTCGAAACGACCAAGATCCATTCGGTGGCCGGCATCCTCGAAAACGACACACCACTCCTCGCCACGAGGCCGTTTCGATCCCCTCACCATACCATTTCCGACGCCGGACTCATCGGAGGCGGTTCCTATCCGCGGCCGGGGGAGGTATCGCTTTCCCATCACGGCGTTCTGTTTCTCGACGAGCTTCCTGAATTCAGCAAAAACGTGCTTGAAAACCTTCGCCAGCCGCTCGAGGACGGCAAGGTCACCATATCCCGGGCAATGATGTCACTTTCCTATCCAGCCCGCTTTATGCTTGCGGTCGCCCTCAATCCCTGCCCGTGCGGCTACTACTCTGATCCGCGTCATGATTGCACCTGCAAACCCGAACAGATTAGAAAATACATGTCTAGGATCAGCGGCCCGCTCCTTGACCGCATCGACATTCATATCGAGGTACCGGCCCTTTCCTATGAAGAGCTTGCCGGAAAACCGGCGGGTCCGGATTCCGCCGCGCTGCGGGAACAGGTGGCGCGGTGCCGCCAGATCCAGATCAAGCGGTTCGCAGACGAGCCGAAAATATTCTGTAACGCGCACATGGAGTCCAAGCATATTCGCACCTGCTGCGCACTCGACGACGCCAGCATGAGCCTCCTGAAAACCGCTATTGACCGGCTTGGCCTTTCAGCCCGCGCGTACGATCGCATTCACAAAGTCGCGCGGACCATCGCCGACCTCGACGGCAAGGAAACCATTGAATCGTCCCACATCGCGGAAGCGATCCAATACCGCAGCCTGGACAGAAAGCTATGGATGGAAGGATAGATTGCATGCGGGCTGCTCGTAGGGTCACTCTTCCGCGCATGCCATCCATGCACGGTACCCGGCCTCAAGAACCGCCCATTCGTGAGACGCGCGTAATATTTTTCGCTCTTTTTCTTTCAGGGCAGTACGGTATAGCTATATATATTTGACATGGTAATTCAAGGAGATCGACTATGGGACTCTTCACTGACCTGATTGCACGGCATCCTGAATTAGCGGGCGTTCGGGATGAGCTTTCTTTGGTTGAACAGAAGTATAATGCGCTTGAGGATGAAAACAAAAAGCTGCGCGAGGAGCTCTCCCTCCTGAACGCATCTCAAGAGAAAAAGAAGTTTATTGAAGCGGCAGGCGTGTTGTGGAAACGCACGCCGGCCGGCGGACACGAGCCGGTTCCGTATTGTCCTACGTGCATGTCGATGCTCGCGGACTACAGCGGATCCATGTTGTGCCTTAAATGCAACTGGCAGGCGCCGCTTAAATCATTTGAAGTACCCAAGGTATATCACGATCTTTTCGGGAACAAATGAGGGGATCGCGCATCGTGTAATACCCTGTCTGGGGGCAGGGAAGGTATACGTCACCGGATGCTGCCGGATGTATGAGGAAAACGGAACCTCCCGGCCATGGCCCTGCTCGCCTGAACCTAAATGATAAGACCCTGTTTCCTTAATCTCGACCTGATTGCGCCAACGTCACGGCCGAAATGGTGCGCGAGGTCCTTAATGGTTCTGCCGCCGCGATACAGCTCCCTGAGTTCCCGATCAAGCACGAGATTCCATGGGTTGTAGGCGTTCGGGTGGTGTTTCCGTTTTTCGCCGAAGAGCAGCGCTTTGTACAACCCTCGATGCAGCCGCCCACCGGTTGACTTTTCTAGAAACAGCGAGCGGTCTTCATGCGGAAACATGGTCGCGGGAAAATCAAGAAAGCCGCGCGAACGCGTGACCCCAACATATGCGAGATTGATCTCTTCGCTGAGACGACCGCGGTCAACCGGTTCCTTATGCTCCTTCTGTACCTGCTGTTTCACCTGCTCGGGGGTGATAAAATCGTCGGCAAGCGTCACCGCGTCATACTCCATTCCCTTGCAGCGGTGCAGCGTCGAAAACACCATATCCGCAGTGTGCCGCTTCTCGTCCGGAACGTGCAGCGCTTTCAGCTTCTTGAGAAGTGCGGGAATCCTTCCGCCGTACTCCGATACGATATCGATGAGCATGGAAAGCTCAAGGTCTTCCGATGCCAGAGCATACTCCCGAAGCGCCTCAAAGCTTTTCATCGATTTGACAAGCCGGTCCCGTATGCGCCCATGGTTTTCCTGGTACAGATTCAGCACGTCGTAAATGGACGCGCCTTCTGCGGCATAGGTGTAGGAACTGAGGTTCCCTTCAAAATAAATCCTCTTAACCGTCCGGTCGTTTTCAATGATGCCAACCGCTTTTTTCAGCAATGCCAGGTTGGTGCGCGCGATGGTGGCGCGCGACCGTATCTTCGCACATGCCCCCCTGCCGTAAATAACAACCGGCACCGGATCCCCTAAAAGGCGTTTCCATGAGAGACACTCCATGGCGAGCCGTGCGATATGCTCATTGAACCTGAAACTGGTGGAGAGAACATATTGCGGGAAATCCGCATGCGAAAGTGCATTTACGGCATGGCGCCATCCGTAAATCTGCTGATGGATGTCACCGACAATAACCTTTGTCGCCTTCTGTGAAAGAAACACGTCGAGCATGACCGGCGATGCATCCTGGCCTTCATCAAAAAGGAGGATATCGTAGTGAAGGACCGGCCGCGAAAGCTGAAACTTTTTCAGGTAAAAATCATGAGTCGCATCGATCTCTTGGCGGTCCATTTTGGAAAGGAACCGACGCGTACCGTTTTCGATCGCATCGCGATACTGGCGTGCCGCAGCAGCAGCTTTCGTATCAGCCAGCGATCCGGTGTAATCCAGGTTGCTTATCTTTGCTGCAATGCTGTTGCAGAAGAGGGAAGCATATTTGAGAATATGGCTGGCAATGACATAAGGGGAATGCGGATCGCGGCCCTGCGGCGTGATGTCGAGCAGCGTAACCATATCGTGGATGGTATATCCCCTGGTCACCCGGTACCCGCCAGGAACTGCACACCGGCGATGCGCCAGCGAATGGGCAGTCTGGACATCGACATTCGAAATGAATTCGAAGCGGAAGCGGGACTGCGCATGCATCCGCACCGAACGGTTAAACGTAAGGTACAGGATACGGCAAGAACGACACCGGCGCTTGGCATATTCGACCAGTACCGCGGTTTTTCCGCTTCCGGCAACGGCATTTATTCTGATATCACCGGAACTTGAAACGATCGCTTCCTGTTCATGAGTCAGGTGCATGGCCCAAAATACAACAGGCCGCTGTTTCCATGAAAAGTGGACTCCTGTCGTCTGAACACACAACGAACAGATTATTGACAAGAGGGCAACCCGCCGTCACCCCGGCGGTTGTTCCTGCGGAAACATGGCGTTTTTCAACGATTGATGATGATTTCCGGCGAAAAAAGATATACTTTATAGGAAGGTCATCGTCCATGACGTGTGCAATTTTTCTGCATAGACTATGGAACCATTTTTCACAAACATCCGGTCTTTTCGGGGTGCGCGGCTGCTCGTCCTGTTGTGTGCCGCCTGTTCGTTTGCCGCGGTTGACATCACCTTGAAAAACGGCGCCTCCTTCACGGGAGATTATTCATCTCAAAACGATAATTTCATCGTCCTCCGTGTCGGCACGGGGAATGTATCCATTGCGAAAAGCATGATCGCCACGATTGCCGGCCTGCCGCAGGGAGTAACCGTTTCGCTGCCTGAAAAGGAAACCCCGGCCCCAAAAACCGGCGACCCGGAACAGCAGGCACCATCGCAAGAAACCAGCATTTCGTTTCCTGTTCTGCCCGGCCAGGAGCTTGAAATAAAACTCAAAAACGGCTCCGTGTTCAAAGGTACCGTGATAACGAGCGATGACCGTATCATCAACCTTCAGGCGGAAAACGGCTCCCGTATCAATGTATATACCCACATCATATCCTCCATAGTTGACCGGACCACGGGCAGGACCATCACAACCGCTCAGCCTGCGACACCGTCACAAACAACACCGGAACCATTAACCGTCGCTTCGGAAACCCCGCAGAAACCGACCGCCACACCGCCGCCCGAACCCCGGGCGATGCTGAACGCCCCGTCCTCCGCACCGTCAGCAAACAAGGGTGCGACGGTCATCCGATCCGGATCGGCTACCCCTCCTGTCAATAACCCGGGCTCCGCCGGGGCCACGGCCGCCGCGGTCGCATCTCCGGTTCCGGTCGTACCGGCTGCGCCCCTGCCGGTCAGCGCACCCGGAAAGGACGCTGCGCCACCGGTTGCCTCTTCGGTGCCTCCGCACCCACAACCGGCCGCAACTGCCGTTACACCAACGGCCGCGGCCGTGCCGGTCAAACCCAAAAAACGTGCTGACGGCAAAAGCGAAGTTATGCTTAAAAACGGCACCGTATTCATCGGTACCATCGTCTCGGAAAACGACCGGTTCCTTGCCTTTTCGACCAGTCACGGAACCACCATAAACATCATACGAAGGCTCATCAAGACTCTTGACGGCGTTCCGTATGCGCGCATTCCAGGAGCAGGCGCCGTCCTGTCCGACACCGCACGTCAATTCCACAGACCCAGCCGGCCTCGTCCTTCGCATGATTCGGTCCAAACGCCATCTTCCGAGAGATCACCGGCCGCAACAGGCGGTACCCTTACCTTCCCTGTTCTGCCAAAAGTCGAAATCAAGCCGGGTATCTCGGCCAACGAGTGTGCAGATTCCCTCAGGTCTTCGTCAATGCAGACCCGGGCTGCCGCGGCACGGCAGCTCGGGGCCATGGGTCCTTGGGCATCCGGCTCAGTACCCATGCTGGTGAAACTCCTTGCAGACACCAGCGGCTTTTCCGATCTTCCTTTGCCTGAAATCGACTCCGTTTCCATCCAACGCCTCCTTGCTCCCGGATTTGAGGCAGCCCGTTCGCTTGCCCGCATCGGCGAGCAAGGCATCGAGGCATTGAAAAGAAGTGCTCGGTCCTCCAACCCGCTGGTCCGGCAAAGGGCGGTCTTTGGGCTTGGTTATTCTCAAAAACAACATGACGCGGTTCCTTTTCTCCGCAACGCGCGAAAAGACCCTGAATCCGGCGTGCGGGTCTCTGCTGCCCACGGTCTTGGTTTGGCCAATGAAACGGCAGACCTGATCAGCATGCTCGAGGACCGCGATGGCGATGTTCGGACCTATGCCGCTTCCGCACTCGCCGCCCTTGCAGATCCGCAATCGACCGCACCTATGATCAAGGCGCTTAAAGACGCCCGGCATACGGTCCGGAAAAATGCGTGTATCGCTCTTGGAAGAATGAGATCCCGATCTGCGACCGCGCCCCTTTTAACCGCGCTCGCCGATATACATCCTGCTGTTCGGGCGCAGGCGGCCTCGGCGCTGGCCGCGATCGCTGACACGGCAGCGGTCAATCCCTTATGTGCGGCACTCAAAGATAAAAACTCCGTTGTCCGAAAAAGCGCCGCTCTGGCGCTTGAACAGATCCGAGATCCTCGCGCCATTCCTTCTCTCTATTCCGCCATTCAGTCGCCCCGGGATTCCCTGCATCCGGTCATGGAACGGGTGCTCAAGGCGCACACGGAAATTCCGCTGCTCATTGCGGCGCTGGACGATTCAAACAACCTTGTTCGTGAGAATGCCGCGTATATTCTCTGGCTTTTGACCGGAAAGGATATCGGCGAAGACAAACAGGCATGGACGGTTTGGTATAAACAGGAGAACGCGAAAGGGACAGAGGACTCTTTGAAGATCCCTAAAATACCGCAACAAAAAAAGCAGCGGAAAAAGAAATGATGGTATCCGCGCGAGGCTACCCCTGCGGCAGATCCCTATGGTTCCTTTGTCTTCTGAGGAGCCTTCTTTCCCTCCGGTACAGCACCGGGTTTTTCAGCTGATTTTTCAGCGGTTTTTCCTTGCACGGATTCCTGCGGCTTCCCTTCCGGTTTAGCCGCGGGTTTTTTCTCGGTCTTTTTGGATTTTGGCTTCGGTGGCGGCGCATCCATCTCAGCAAGCAGCTTTTTCACCGCCGCCACCGTGGCACCTTTTTCAGGACCGACCTCGAGGTACCGCTTGAAATCGATTTTTGCGAGCTTCTTGTCCTTCTGCTTGTTTCTTGCGTACCCGCGAGCCAGATAGGCGTCGGCATAGAGCGAATCAATCTTAATCGCCGCGCTGTATTCTTCGATCGCCTTCTCAAGGAGACCGGCTTTTGCCGATAGGACGCCTTTCTGGACAAGCGCCTTAACGGATCGCGGATCAATAAGCAACGCCATTGCCACGTCTTCACGGGCCCGTGAGAGCTTGTTCCGTTTTTCATAGCACATGCTGCGATTCACATAGGCATCGACAAAACGGGGATTATGGCTTATTGCCTTATTATATTCCTTCAGGGCCTCGTCGTATTTTGACTCCTCGAATAGCAGGTTGCCGAGGTTATTATACGGCTCGGCGTATTCAGGACTGAGAGAAATGGCGGCGTTGAGATCTTTCAGGGCCTTTTCGCGCTGGTCCTTGAGCGCGAATACGGTGCTTCTGCAGTTGAGCGCCTCTGCGTCCTTTGGGGTAAGCTGGATGGCCTTGTTGCAGTCGTGCAGGGCTGAATCAAGCTTGCCAACCTTGAGATAGATTTTTGCCCGGTGCGTGTAGGTCCTGCCTGATTTGGGCGTCAGCGCGATTGCCTTTGAAAAATTAGTAATCGCTCCGGACAGATGACCCAACCTCTTTTGGGTCAGACCTAGATAGTGGAACAGTGTCGCGTTGCCGGTGTCCAGTTTGACCGCCCGTTCAAGGTCTTTGAGTGCAAGCTTCCATTTTCCCTGATTGAAATAGAGCTCTCCCCGTTTTCCGAATCCCGACGGATCTTTGGGTGCCAGGGAGATGGTCGTATTAAAGTCCTTGAGCGCATGGTCGGTCCTGTCCATTTTTGCATAGAGCGAACCTCGCTGCTCATATGCCTGCACGGAACGCGGATTGAGCTTGATCGCTGCGCTGAAGTCTTCAAGCGCTTTTTCATACTGTCTGCGCTTGGAATAGGCCATCCCGCGTCCGATCAGTGCGATTTCCATCTTCGTGTTAATTTCAAGCGCTTTTGTATAGTCGGCAATCGCCTTGTCGTACGCGCCTTTTGCTCGGAAGTAATCGCCTCGCTCCTTAAGAGTAAGCGCGTCGTTCGGTGCCAGCGAAATGGTTTTATTGTAATCGGCAAACGCCTTTTTATGGTTGTTTATTTTCGCATACGCGCGACCGCGCATGGCATAGGCTCGTGCGGAACGCGGGACAAGGGTGATCACCTTATCGAGATCGGGAATCGCCTTTTCATACTCTTGGAGGTTCAGGGCAAGACCCGCCCGCTCCAGATATATATCGGGGTTTTCGGCATTTATCTCGACCGCCTTGCCATAAATCGCGACAGCGCTGTCCTGCATTCTCGACTTTGCATAGGCTTTCGCAAGACAAATATGGGCGTCGATATGCTTGGGGTCCTGAGATATGGCTTTTACAAAATCCTTTATCGCCATCCTGTTCTTTCCCATATGGTAATAAACGTTGCCCCGGACGACGAACGCATCGGCATCTTTGGGATAATACATGAGTGCTTTGTTGTAATCGCCCATGGCTTTGGTTTTAAGGCCAAGACCGCTGTAGGCCAATGCCCGGTTGTAATATGCTTTGGTGCACTTTTTGTCGGATGCAATCGCCGCACTGAAATCCTCGATGGCTTTTTCCTTCGCGTTCTGCCGCATAAACACCAGACCGCGATTGAATAACGCCTCGGTATTGTTTTTATTCAGCGAAAGCGCTTTATCAAAATCTGCCATTGCCTCTTTGAGCTGGGCTTTCTTATAGCGCTCGATGCCCCGCAGCGTGAGGATGGTGGAGGAGTCGGGGGGCTCAAAAGGAACCGGTGACGCGGTTGTATCTTTCTTGGCAAATGCAGCGGCGCCGCTGTCTTTCGGCACGCCTTTTCCTTTTTGCTGCTTGAGGCCCTTTGCATCCTCCGCTGCAACTGCGGGAGAGCCCTTTTCCTTTTTGGATTTCTCCACTGCCTTGACCGTTGTCCCCGAAGAATCTGAAGTCTTTTTCTCACTCTCCGCCGGCGCAGCCATTACTTTGGCCTGTTCCGCATGTTTCGCGTCGTCCTTTTCTGCTTTCTTGGCAGGAGCTGCGGCCTCCTTGTTTTCAACCGCCTTCGCGGTGTCTGACGTCCGGGAAACCGCCTGCGCAACAACGGTACAAGCGACGCAAATGACACACGCTCCTATGAGCGACCGGCCGGGGAACAACCTCATGGGGGCCTCCTCTTGTGTGGTTCAACCTTCTTCTGCGCAAAACCATCCGATTGCAACAAGCCGACGATGCCGCACAATGATTATGGTCTGGCTTCGCGGTGAAACTGGGGTTTGAAAAAATACGATCCCTCTGTAAATAAGATCTCTATCCGTTGGCACGAAGATATACCTAGAAAATATGAAAAACAACCGTGAGAGTCAAAGCGGAAGCGGATTAATTTATGGAGCACGCTGCGGCGACGAATTCGAAGGCTGCACGCAAGAGCGAAAACGACCACCACAAGAGATGCTCGGCCTATTACATTGAGGACACTTTATCAGCAAATAGTCCCCTACAACAGCTCAGCCGGGGTCTTCGCAGCAGCCGCACTGCCGGGGAAACGGGGAGGAAGAAGCCTTTTATGGTTCATGAAAACGTTATTGTTCATCGGTTCTGATGATTGCATGAGAATCAAGGCCTGTCGGCAACCGTCACACTGTCACTGCGCATCTTCGGCCGGTGCTTCGCGCACCTTGTGCACGCGTGCGGCAATGCAACGCCCTCGATCTCCCATCGCGCGCGTGCTTCGATGGTATCCGGCATCGTAAAATGCGGTTCAGGCGGCCGCCACGGCACAAGCACGCCCGGATCCGGCTTTTTATTGCGGTTCCGGTCGCTGAAATAGCTTACAAACCCCCTGCCAGCAGGAATCGAATCGAACGCAAAGCAGCCGCCTGAATCGTGCGTCACAGAAACAGGGCCGCCGCCAAGCGGCATGAACTGCCAGGTGCGGAATGAATCCGGATCAAGGCAGGCCGCGCAACCCTTAAGCGAGATCGCAAGACTGTCTCCCTGTATCACCGTGAAAACCGGCGCCAGGACCGTATCCGTGGTGTCGCGCGGCGTGAGCCGAAGATCTGCAAGGTCTTTGGCTGAGGACGAAAGAAGCACGAGCCGGTATATTCCGCCCGCGGCAAGCGTACGGCCGGGGCGCATCGCAACGGTATCTGCCCAGCCGTCCGGAACAATCAAAGGAACCGAATCGCCGAGGGTATCGGTGAGCAGAAGCGGCGACGCGACGCGTACCGGTTCGGTGAAATGCAGCGCCAGCTCGGGCTCCGGTGTGACCGTGGTGACCGGGCCTACCGACACCAGCGCCGGCGCCGTGGTATCGATCGGCTGCGCACCGTTGAACCGCATGGTATCGGCAACCACGGTAGTGCCGGCACAGGCGGCCTTTGCGTACCTGAAGATGAGACGATAGGACGCACGGTCCAGCGAATTGTCAAGAAACAAAAAGCACCGCTGCATGCCCCTGTTGATCCATTGGACGCTGTCTATGTCCGGCCCGGCACCGCTGCGGTCAGCGCGCACTATCATCCACGACGGGGAGGTCTGCCCGCGGCTTGAATCCATTCCCGCATTGAGCGCACACAGAAGCGTTGTGGCTGAAACCGGCGCTACTGACGTCAGGCGAAGCCGGACCGTATCGCTCGATACGGGAAACAGCAGTATCGTATCCGGCTCGCTGGAAACAACCGTGGTCCGTGAAAGCGGCGCATAGGCCTGCTCTGCTCCGGGATCGAGCCTGCCGTTGCCGTTCCGGTCAATAAAGCCCGCGATCCGGCAGGGACCGGGCTTGACATTTTCAAAGAAGAAAAACGACGCGCTGTCGGTCTGTGCCAGATAATCGGGCGCACCCCAGAGCGTGGTATCGTCGCAGGAGTCCTGTTCCCGGTAGAGTCCAACAAGGGCCTGAACAGCGGTTGTGAACGGATCGATAACACAGCCCGAGATCTTTCCGCTGTCAAGATCCGGACCGGTGGAAAAGACCAGGGTGAACGGAACGGCAAGCGGATTATTGCGCAGGTCAGTCAGCAGAGAGGTAAGAACGACATGATAGGTGGTCGAGTCGGCAAACGCGCGAACCGGCGTTATTGCCAGCCGCCTGCCGGAAACGCGTATCCGTACGCCACCATCGACCGGCGGCAGAATGGCCACCGCCCGTGGCGCGGCGGTCCGCAATATCCATTCGGAAAAGGTGATGGTGACGCTGGTCTGCGGGTCCACCATCACGGCGCCCGCGTCCGGTCTGGTTTGCATGACCGTGGGACCGGTCTTGTCGTCAGGACCGCCGCCCGGGGACACCTGGTGCGCACACCAGCAGAACAGAACAACGGTTACTGCAGCAAAGGCAACGGTCCGCACGCACCCTCCACCCGTTTTTTCACTATCATGAATTTCATCGTGTTCCGCCGGATCATGGACACTGCGACAACCAGAGAAAATACAACCCTTGGCAGGCAATCGACAATTATTTACAATTTAGCATACGGTCTGCAGCAAGCGATCGCTGCGCTCTCCGCGCCGTGAGCTGCGCAGGAACAATCATATATATTGCAGTAATGCAGCGTTTGAAAGAAGCGGTCCATGGAAAATCTGAACTTTGACATCACCTCGCTCGGTCCTCGAACCATACCTTCACCCCTTCCCCTGTCCCGCGAAGAGGGTGATTTTATCGCCGACTATGTAAGCGACAATGAATTCTTTCTCTACGACATCTTGGCAATCGGCGGCAAGAGCATTCCATGGAACAGGCGGGGGCTCGTGGAACGGGCCGGACCGCGGGAGCTCATCTACTTTGATCCCTCCAAGGTCCATGCGGGAATTATAACATGCGGCGGCCTGTGCCCGGGCCTCAATAACGTGATTCGCGCCATCGTGATGACCCTCTGGTACAACTACGGCGTGCGACGCATCTCCGGCTTCAAGTTCGGGTTTCGCGGACTCATGCCCCAGTACCGGCTGCCGGCACTCGAGCTTACCCCGGATCTGGTGGCAAACATCCATAATGACGGGGGCACCCTTCTCGGCTCTTCGCGCGGCGGCGGCGACCGGCTCTCCGAGGTGGCTGATTCGCTTGAACGCATGAATATCCGGATCCTGTTCGTGATCGGCGGCGACGGCTCGCAGCGCGGCGCGCATGAGATCGCGCGGCTCATGACCGAACGAAAACAAAAAGTCGCGGTCGTGGGCGTCCCGAAAACGATCGACAACGACCTGGCGTTTATCCAGCGTTCGTTCGGGTTCGATACCGCGGTTTCCGAAGCGGTCGATGCGGTCACGGGCGCGCACGTTGAAGCGCACGATGCGATCAACGGCGTTGCCGTGGTAAAACTGATGGGACGGGAATCCGGGTTCATTGCCGCTTCCACCGCGCTGGGCACAAGCGACGTCAATTACGTTCTGGTGCCTGAAGTGCCGTTTGACCTGGAGGGCGAGCACGGCCTGCTGGCACATCTGAAAAAACGGCTTGCAGCCCGCAATCACGCCGTCATCGTGGTTGCCGAGGGCGCGGGCCAGCATCTTCTTCCAGCGAGCACGACAACCGACGCTTCAGGAAACAAAAAACTCGGTGACATCGGCCTGTTTCTCAAAGACACGATCAAGGCCTATTTTAAAAACGAGGGGATGGACATCAACCTCAAATACATCGACCCGAGCTATCTTATCCGCAGCACCAAGGCGAATCCGAATGACGCGATCTACTGCGCACGACTCGGCGCCAATGCGGTGCACGCCGCCATGGCGGGCAAGACCGACATAATCATCAGCCTGATCCACAACCGGTATATGCACGTGCCGATCAGGCTCGCGGTATCGCGGCGGAACCGGATCGATCCCGAATCCTCGCTGTGGCGCGACGTGATCGAAGCGACCGGCCAGCCGGCACTCATGAAGAATCCGTCATAGACGAATCAGAGCAGATCCACCATCCTCCGCAGCGCCCTCAGCACCGCCTGTTCCCGCACCCGGCTCCGTGGTCCCCTGAACCGCTCCTCGAACGCCCGGGCTTTTTTGCCCTTCGCGATCCCGATATACACGAGGCCTGCGGGTTTGGCGCGCGTGCCGCCGCCCGGGCCCGCAATGCCGGACACGGCAATGGCGCAATCCGCATGCAGCACCTGTTGCGCGCCGCGCGCCATGGCGATCACGGTTTCGGCGGATACCGCGCCGTGTTTGTCAAGAACATGCCGCGGCACCCCGAGCAGCCGCTGCTTGACCTTGTTTTCGTACGCGATGATCCCGCCCTTGAAATAACGCGACGATCCGGGGATCGCGGTGATCGCTGCGCCGACCATGCCGCCGGTGCAGGATTCCGCGACCCCGAGGGTCAGCCGTTTTTCCAAAAGCACTGATCCGAGATGTCTGCACAACGTCATGGCATCCACGGGCAGCTCCTGTTACAAATAGGACTTCACCGCATGATACACCACCAGCAGCAGGTGCAGGCTGATATTCGCCAGAACCCCGGCCGCCACGTCGTCCATGGTCACGCCGACGCCGTCGTCAAGCTCCTCCATGCGGTAGACCGGAAACGGTTTGACTATATCAAAAAACCGGAACAGGAAAAAGCCGGTGATGAGCGTGCGGATCGTGACCGGCACGAACAGGAACACGACGAGCTGGCCCGCCACCTCGTCGACCACGATCCTGCCCGAGTCCTCCTTGCCGAACAGCTCGCGGCTTCGCGAGGAGAAAAACATGCTGCAGGCGATCATTGCCAGAACAACGAACCAGTACCCCATGGCGCTCTCGGGCGCTTGAAACAGCGGGGTCTTCCGGTCAGCAAACCAGAGCGCCGCAACGGTCACTGCCGACGCGGCCGTGCCCGATGCCGGAACATAGCCGATGAACAGGACGCTCGCCACCGCCTTGCGGATCCATTTGCCGACGCCCGAAATCTCCATAGGTCCCCTATTCTCCGTAGTGAATATCGGTCCGTTCGTTGAGCGCCTGCCCGAGCGTGATCTGGTCCACGTACTCGATCTCCATACCGGCCGGCATGCCGCGCGCAAGCCGCGTGATGCGCACGCCGGCGTCATGAAACCGCCGGACCAGGTAAAGAGCGGTTGTCTCCGCTTCGGCGCTCCCGCCGAGTCCGATGATGAGCTCGGACGGTTTCTCCTGCTCGATGCGCGCTGCGAGTTCAGCAATCCTGAGCTTGTCCGGCGTGACGCCGGCAAGCGGAGAGAGCACGCCGCCGAGCACATGGTACACGCCCCGGAACCTCCCGATCTTCTCGATCGCAAATACGTCCGGCGGCTTTTCCACCACACAGACAAGCGACTGGTCGCGCGTGGCCGACGCGCAGATCGGACACAGCCCGGTCTCGCTGTAGGTAAAACAGCGCCCGCACAAAACGATGCGCTGCCGCGCGTCAACAATCGCCCTGGCAAGCGCCTCGACCTCGGCAAGCGGCCGCTCCACCAGATGCAGGGCAAGACGGGTGGCGCTCTTTTTGCCGATGGTCGGCAACGTGCACAGCCGGTCGATCAGATCGTCAAGCACCTTGATCATAACAATGGACTCCGTTCATCACGGTGATTACATGCCGGGAAGCTTCATTCCGCCGGTAAGGGCGCCGTACGCCGTCTCCGACTCCTCCTTGATCTTTTCACATGCGCTCGCGTGAGCGGCCATGATAAGGTCCTCGAGCATCTCGACCTCCTGGGGCTGCACCACCTCCGGGTTGATCGTAATGGAGACGAGACCGTACGAGCCGTTCATCACCACCTTGACCATGCCGCCGCCCGCCGATCCTTCCACTTCCCGTTTCTGCATCTCCTCCTGCATTTTCATGACCTGCGACTGCATTTTCTGCGCCTGTTTCAGGAGCTTGTTCATCTGTGACATTCGCGCGCTCCTCCTTATGTGAGAATTTCACCGTCAAATAGTTCAAGAACCGACGAAATGATCGGTTCCTGCCGTATCTCGTTGTCTATAGACGCGGCGTGGGCCGCCTGAGTAAAATACTTCGGTGCCTTCTTGTCCGTCTTTTTTGTCTCAAGCGTTATATGCACATCGATCGGTCTGCCCATGAACGTTTCCAACAGTCGCGTGATCTCATCACGGTTTTGCTTCCGCGTTATTTCCGAAAACTGAAACTTGAACCGGTCCTGATACACCAGATCAATGGACGAATCACTGCTTCCCGCGATCGTGGCGAGCGACAGGAAGGTGCCGATATTCGGCCGGTCGCGCATGAACGATTCGATAAACGCCGGCCACCGTTCCCTGACATCCTGCGGCGTCTGGGCGCTGCAATCATCAAACCGCTCCGCGATTTCGGGCGAATCGCAGGACGGCACGCCGGAAGCAGGATACGGTTCTTCCAGGGCAGGCGCGGGCTCTTCCACCCGGCACGGAGAACTCCTGCGCTGAGCGTTCAGGGCTGCATCAGGGTTTTTTTTTAACTCGGGCAGGCGCAGAGACTGCTGCGGCGCTGACTTAGGGGCGTTGCCATCATCAGTTCCCAGCGCCGCGAGAACCTGTTCGATCGACACGGTGCTGTCCAAATACACCAGCTTCAACAGCATATTTTCAACCGCGATCCTGGGAAGCGCGCTCCATTTGATCTCATTCTCTGACCGGCGCGCGATCTCCATCATGCGCAGGAGATCGCCTTCCGAAAACCGCTGGGATGACGCGCGCAGCTTTTCCGCCATCCCGCTCTCCACGCCCATGCCCGCGCTCTCGAGCGCTTTGTCGATTCGCGAGAAGAGCAGTAAACGAAGGTGCTCCTGGAGCCCGGTCACGAACTCATGCAGGTCATACCCCTGATACAGGACCTCCTGTATCACCTCAAGGGCCGCGCCGGGATTATGCCCGGCGATCGCATCCATGACCCTGGCATACACCTCCATGCTCACCAGCCCTAGTACAAGCCGGACCTCCTTTTCCGCAAGCAGCTCAGGACAGTAGGCATATGCCTGGTCAAGAAGCGACAGGGCGTCGCGCATGCTGCCGTCGGCCTTGCGCGCGATGAGCACGAGCGCCTCCTTCTCAAAGGCGATCTTCTCCTCGACACAGATCTTCTCCAGCCGGGCAAGGATCTGCTCAGGAACGATGCGCCGGAAATCGTAGCGCTGGCAGCGCGAATGGATGGTTGCGGGGATCTTATGCGGTTCCGTGGTGGCGAAAATAAATATCACCGATGGCGGCGGC
>JAFGDP010000148.1 GCA_016932075.1 Chitinispirillaceae bacterium
ATCGGGGGAGGTATCCGTACTATCCGCTTCTTGAGCCCAAAGAGGAAGGAGCGCTATACTGCAAAGAAAGAAAGAGCCGTGTACGCTCATGCGTAAAATCGTCATAAAGATAAAATACATAATTCGATTAACACGACAAAGTCTGGCTATACACGGTGTTTGCCCGAATAAGTACTTGATAATGTAACTGATAGGTGTACCCCGGCATCGATATGGAAAATCGGTGATAGGAATCCGATTTTATACACAATTATTGATTATATTTATGTGTTGAGAACCATCAACAAAGGGGAGTCCCATGAAATCGTTTTTTCGCCCGCATCTGTTTACAGGATTGCTTTTTTCGCTCGTCTGCCTGTCCTTTGGGGTTGACCGGACCATCAGCATATCCGGCGTCGTTGTCGATTCGGTTACCGGTCAGCCCATTGAAGAGGCGATCGTGCTGCTGTGTGATACAACAGCGGACCCAAATATTAACATAGAAGACCTGGGTAATTTTTCAATAGACAGCACAACGACCGATGAGAACGGAGCGTTCAATACGACGATTACATGCCCAAGGATCAATCTCGCCCTTATAGTAGCGATAGTTAAGCAGAATTACTCGTCATACATCGGCGCCGCAGCTCTTTTGTCAACTACTATTGATTTCGACACGGTTGCTCTCGTGCCGTTTGAAAGCGCTTCAAAGGATACGCTTGTTGTATCGGGAACAGTCGTTGATGCCGTCGGCAGAAACGGCATTGAACAAGCAATGGTGGGCGTCAGCGGCGCTGATTTCGACACGGTCGGCAATACCGCCATGACCGATGACGATGGTTTTTTTTCGCGACAAGTGGTCGTTTGTCGCCTGACCGTTGATCCTTCCATCGGGAGCCTTATTGATGTCCCTTCCTGTATCGTCGGCTATATCGTTTCCAAAGAAGGGTACACAACGGTAACCGGTTTCAAGATTCCTGCCGATAATGCGGTTGATTTGGACACCATCTTTCTTGAAAGCAACAGTCAGATCATTTGGAAGGGACAACGGCTGGCACGGCAGCAAACCGGAGTTCCGGGCATGGCCGTCTATACCCTCGACGGAAAACTCCTCTACCGCGGTCCTGTTGTGCCGGTCAATCACGTGTTACGGCGCGCTGCCGGTACCCTGCTGCTCGATATCACACGCGGCACCACTGTAGTGGAAAGGAAGACAATCGTTCCAGTACGATGACGTGACGATGATTGCGCGCCATCATACCGCTTCAGGCGAGCAGGGCTGCTCATGATACACAGAGTCTCTCCGGCTGTATGGGCATCGTTTCTCCTGCATGTGCTGCTTTTTTCCATGATTGTTACTTTTTTGCGGCCGCCGAAAAGAAATGAGCGTGAAGAGCTGCCGCTGGTGCAGATCCTTACGCTTGTCCGGCCGCCACCGTCTTCCCCGGCGCCTGCAAAGGTTCCTGTGCCCAAACCGGCCGCTCCAAAAACAAAAGAACGGCCCGCACCGGTTACGCCGGTGCCAGCCCCTGTTCCAGTTGTTGAAAAACCTGTTCCGGAACCGGTGCAGGATGTCGTTAGTGCCGAGAAGACGGCGCCACCGCCAAAGAAACGCACCGCACCCGTTCCCGCGCCTGTTGATCCGGTGTATCCGGTATCCAGACTCAAGGGGGGGATTATCCCGCTGGTTCGTACCGAAGTGCCGTACCCGCTCATTGCACAGGACCGAGGTATCGAGGGAAGCGTGGTTGTTATCTATGTCGTTGAAAAATCCGGTCACGTCGGCGATATCTGGATAGCCAAATCGAGTCATTACTATTTTTCAAAGGCAGTCATGAAACATGTCCGGAAATGGCGGTTCAAGCCTCCGGTGATAGATGGGAGAGCAGCGAGGGTGAAGGTACAACAGCCTATCGAGTTCAGGCTTGAATAAAAAATATTCGTGCCTGAAAGTATATTTCATGAGTACTGAACACACTTGGCAAGGAGAAGAAATGGTACGCCATACCGTAGTGCCAGCGGTAATGCTCCTGGGTTGTTCGCTGTCACTCAGCGCCGGCCCGAAGATCACGTTCGATACAAAAGCCTTTAACTGCGATACGGCGTATGAAGGCAAGACTGAAAAAGTAAACGCCGTGTTTAGAATGAAAAATACCGGTGATGCACCTCTTGTCATCGAGCGTGTCAGGCCCGGGTGCGGCTGCACCGTGGTGAAATATGATACACTTGTCAAGCCTGGTGCCGCGTCAATCATAAAAGCCGAAGTCAGGATCAAAGGGTACAAGGCGGGCTTCATCTCGAAAACAATGGTCGTGACCTCCAATGCGGTCAACGAAAAAGAGGTGCGGCTCAGCATCAACGCCACCATCGTGGCGCCTATCGAATTGTCCGATCATTCGATCGCATTCGGCGGCTATGATACCTTGAAAACCAGGACCGTTACCCTCATATCACGCAAACATGATCTGGCAATCAGGGGGGTGTATTTCAAGCAGGCGGAGAAAAACGCGCCGGGCTGGATTGGTGATTTGCGGCTTGCGCTCGATCATGCGTGGAGCCCCCTGGATTCACTCAGGGCTGACGGCGCCCGTTATTTCAGGCTCATTATTAATGCGCCGGCCGTCGCCTCCACCGTAACCGGAGAAATTATCATCAAGACAAACCATCCTGAAAAGCCTGAATTGAAAATACAGATGTACTGCGCCGCACCCGTTGCAAAAAAATAACCTGTTACGAACCTGCCGTTGTCACGCTCATACTCACCTGCTTTACGCCGATATGGGACCGGATGGAATCGGCAAGCCGCTCGATGTCCCGCGCCTTTCCCCGTACCGCAATGATCTCCAAACAGTGATGGTGGTCAAGATGGACATGCTGGGTCGAGATGATGAGGGACTGGTAGTCGTGCTGGATGTCGAGGAGTCTGTTCACCAGGTCCCGTTTGTGATGGTCGTAGGTCATGACGATCGCGCCGGCGACCACGCCGCCTTCGATCATTTTTTTACGGGTGAGCTCCTCGCGGATAAGGTCGCGGATCGCTTCGGAACGGTTTTCATAGTTCCGGGCGGCGATATGTCTGTCGAACGCGTCGATAAGCTTTTTGTCGAGCGAAACGCCGAAGCGGTAGAGGTCGGGCATGAAACAATCCTGAGAGAAGGTAACCTATGCATCGTCTAATGGTAATGAATATAGTATCCGGGTGCAAGGTGGCGATCAATAGCCAAGGCAGGGGTGGTATGCAAATACAATGCACATAACGAGCATTTTTTAATAGAACTGGAGGATTCTTACCGGAAATGGTAACATCTTGATCTTCATTGTTATTATCTATGTTTTGCTGCAGGTACTCACTAGAAAAATGTGCGCAGGTAAATATTGCCTATTGACAAAAGAAGCTTGGCCCCTTATATTACTATTATCCCATCATTTCTTATATTCGATTTCCCTGCACAGTAAACGAAACAAAGGAGGAGACGTAATGTTGGACCGTGCGATGTGCACCGTAATTTTCATATCAGGTTTGATAACAATGGTCTGTTCCGAAACCGTGGTACTGAACGCCGTATCCGGCGTTGGCCATGGTCCCACCGGCTGGGAGGCCGGAGGCGCGACGTTGGGCGATGACGTCTTGGCGCCGGGAGGCACAGAGGCCACCTTCACGGGAAAAGTACCGAATAAGCGTTTTTTCGTGCCAATCGCTGATACGACCATGACCGAGCAGGATACGATTTATTCGGTTCAGGTCCGGGTTCTCGCAAAAGCCGATACAAATATGAGCGGCACCTATGACGGGATACGGATCGCGCTTTCAGTCGGCACTAATGAATCACGTGACCGCGCGATCGATGAGCTTGACACAGTATATACCTATTATTCGAATATCTGGGCGAACAATCCGGTCACCGGTCTTACATGGACCTGGGATGATATCAATGCTATGGAAGCCGGCGTCTTTACGGCAAAAAGGCGTCAGCTTACTTTTTCCACCTATTATGTTGATCATATACAGGTTGTTGTGACCTATGGGAACGGCAATTCCCCGCCGGTCGCATCAAACGTCGAAATAAGCGGTGCTGCGGAAGTCGGCCAGACGTTAAGTGGTTCCTATATGTATAGCGATGCAGAGGGCGATCCCGAAGGGACATCCCTGTTTCAGTGGTACCGAGCGGAAAGTGCGAATCCTGCCGATACACTCAAGGCAGCGATTTCCAATGCCGTGGAAAAAGACTATCTGCTGAAAGCACTCGAAGAGGGAAAGTATGTTTCTTTTGAGGTGACACCGGTTGCTTCAGCTGGTGTTCTCATGGGAATCCCGGTGGAAAGTGATATGATCGGTCCGATCCTGCCGGATACCGGTACTGCACCGGTGGCGACCAACGTCACCATTACTGGCCAGCCTCGGCAAGGTGAGACATTGGTCGGCAGGTACGATTACTCTGATGCTGACGGCGACCGTGAAGGCGAGTCGACTTACCGATGGCTGCGTGATGGCTCGGCCATTACCGGAGCCCGCGATACTTCTTATCGGCTGACCGCCAGCGATGTCGGCTCGAAAATTTCCTTTGAAGTAACACCCGTTGCGCTTACCGGGATTCCCAAAACAGGCGACCCTGCAGTCAGCGAAGAGGTGGCCATCGGTGGAATGACAGGTCTTGTCAACCATGTTCTTCCAAGATCCAATTTTTCTAACGGTGATGTGAAGACCTATGATGTCAAGGGACGGCTCGTCAGCGCTTTCAAAGGCGGCACGCTGCCGACGGGCGCATATATTAAGGCGCTGAACAGCACTTCGGGCATTGGCGCAAGGAAAGTCTCGTTATTAAAATAAACGTTTGGAGCAAAATACGTGCTCCTTAGGTCCTGAAAGGCAAAGCGCACACCCTGTATTTTCGTTTTCCATCGTGGGAACATTACTTTCTTGATACTGATTTTGAAAAGGTCGTGCGGGGAGCTCTCTGGATACATGACAATGGCCGCCCCGGCTTCGGTCACAGGTGGGTACTACCCTGCTACGTCATGACAGTCGGTACCATGTCTTTTTATACTCTTTCACGGTCGGGAGCACTACTATCGACTGATGCTTGACGACCCGTTTCATCTTCGCGATATGCCGTTTTAATTCGATAGTGTTACGAGCGTGTACCATAGTATAGAGCGTATATGGCCAGTCGGGATATGCCGTGCGGCGGTAGCAGTGGGTAATGAAAGGGAATGTTGCCAGTACGGTTCCCGCATCATCGCACGTGCTGTCTTCCACTTTGAATGCCACCATGGCATTGTAGCGATACCCTGCGCGGGTGTGCTTGAGCGTCCCGGCGAAGCGGCGAATGGCGCCGGAGGCTTTGCCGGCATGCAGCAGGGCAAGCAGCCGCTTCTCGCTCATGCCGAGTTCTTGGGCGCAGCGGTCGAACGGACGCGCAACCAGCGGCAGTCGCTCAAGACGGGCCGCGAGCTTGCGGAGCCGGCCGGAGAGGCGGCTAGAGCTCGAGTACGAGGCCGATTTTGTACGTTTTTTCCGCATGGAATTTTTTTACCTCCACAACGCCGTGCATTTTTTGGAGGGATCCGAGGAGGTCGTCGATTTCCCGCACGGCCCGGTAGATGCAAGTGAACCAGAGATTGAGCCTCCCTTTGCGGCGGTAATTATGCGTCACCCCGGCGCATCGGTTGATTCTTCGCGCAAGGGCGTCGATGCAAGCGGGTGAAACGCGCATGCCGATAAGCACGGTCTTGTAGCCGAGCGCCTGCCAGTTCCATACCGGGCCGATTTTTCGCAAAATTCCTTGATCGAGCAGCCGTTGGAGAGTGACGATACACTCACGTTCGGTAACGCCGATCGCACTGGCAAGCGCGAGAAAAGGACGCGGCTCCAGGGGAAATTCTTTCTGGATCGTGTTGAGCAGCGTGCGTTCAAGCCGGGTCATGGTGATTTTCCCCGTGCTGATCGCCGGCGCTTGACCGCCGCAATCAACGCCGTAATCAGGGCGGGTATGGTCGCATTACGCGCGACGCTCAGAAAGCCGTTATGATAGCGCCTGACCGTTGCCTCGGTGATCGCCCCCATGCAGCAGGGAACGATTTTTTTGCCGCGGCATCCCGGATGGTTGAAAAAAGCCTCGGCCGTGGAGGAACTGGTAAACAGCACGTGGTCGCCGTCCTGCACCGGGCAGTCGCCAGCCGTGATCGTGACCGTATCGTATACCGGCAGCACCGTTACGCTTGCGCCGCGACGGCGGAGTCGTTCGGGCAGAATTTCGCGCGCTCTGGCGGCGCGGGGAACAAGCACGGTTTCGTGCGAGAGATCGTCGGGAAGCGCCTCGAGGATTCCTTCGGCGACGTAGCGACGGGGAATCGTGTCCGGGAGTACGCCGTGCCCGGAAAGCACCTGGGCCGTACCCGACCCCATGGCGACCACCCGTTTGCCGTGCAGGGCCCGGGCATCGATGCCGCGCTCGCGCAGCGCCTGCATGAACAGGCGCGCGCCGTTAGGACTCGTGAAGATGACCATGGTAAAGGGCTGGAGCCAGAGCCGGTTGAGGCGCAAGCGGGCGCGCGGTTTTATCCGGATGATCGGCCAC
>JAFGDP010000149.1 GCA_016932075.1 Chitinispirillaceae bacterium
GATACGCTCCTTTCCGTCAACACCGCGCTCTGGGACCGCCGGTTTGCATGCGCCCTCTGGGGAGGCGTTGGCATCAATTTGGTCCGGGGGATCGATATAAGCGCCAATCTCACCCAGAACATCGTAACCAGAAATTCCTACGTCGTATGGGAGGACGTCGATTCAACGACCGACACGGTCCGCAACCTGCCCCATGATTTCTCCATCGACCTGCGTCTCGGGATCGACAACACGCTCACCCGCCATATCATTTACGGCGGGATCTATTTCCGGCAATTGCACGGCCGGCTTTTCCCATGCGGCGGGACCTATTTTTCCTCCTGGAACAGCGAAGCGGGATTCAGTCTCGTCACGGCGCCGCTCGTGTATGGCCTATCGCTTGAATGCGAAGGCCGGTTCCTGTACCTTGACAAAGGCCCGTATCCGGACGACGTCATCGACGACGGCGACCGGGTGTATGAGCTATTCGCAGGTATCAGGTGGGATTTTTTGTGACCGTCTCCATCGCACCGGACATCATTGACCAGTACCTCACACGCGCGCTCGACGAGGATCTCGGGGCAGCGGGCGATATCACCTCTGCCGCCCTCTTTTCCGACACTGACCGCGGCCGCGCCGTGATAAAAAGCAAATCCGCCGGCGTGCTTTCAGGCGCGTATCTTCTCGCCCCGCTCTTCTCCCGGATTTCCAGCGACCTCACGCTCGATATCCGCTGCAACGACGGCGACGCACTGGTTCCGGACACCGGGATCTGTCTGATCGAGGGACCGGTAAAGGCCATTCTGGCCGGAGAGCGGACGGCACTCAACCTGCTGCAGCGGTTGAGCGGCATCGCGACCCTCACCTCGCGTTTTGCGGCCGCCATCGCCCACACCAAAGCCCGGCTGCTCGATACCAGGAAAACGACACCGACGCTGCGCGCATTCGAAAAACTGGCGGTGGTGCATGGCGGCGGCGCCAACCACCGGTTCGGTCTCTATGACATGATGCTTATCAAGGACACGCACGTCAAACGCTGCGGCGGGATCGGCGCGGCTCTTGAAAAAGCCTATGCATTCCGCAGCGCCGCGCCCCAAAAAGTTGCCATCGAAATCGAGGTGAGAACTGCGGCCGAGTTTGAAGAGGCGCTCTCGCGACGTCCTGACCGGATCATGCTCGACAACATGGATATCGAAACCATGCAGCAGTGCGTTGAAAAAAACCTCGCGTCCGGCGCCGTCGTCGAACTTGAAGCGAGCGGCGCGATAACCCTCGATACCGCAGCGGCGGTCGCGCAAACCGGCGTGGATTACATTTCATGCGGGGCGCTGACGCACAGCGCGCCCGCGCTCGACATACATCTCCTCATCATGTGACATGCTGCCCCACGCCCTCAGCAGACTGCACTTTGTCGAACGGTTCTATTCCTTTTCTGAGATCACATCGACCAACGACGCTGCGCGTTCCCTCACCGAGTTTCCAACCCAGGGCATATACGTCATCCAGGCTGACCGGCAGACGAAAGGACGCGGACGCCGCGACGCCGCATTTTTTTCCTCAATTGATGGCGGTCTCTGGGCAAGCATCCTTACCCCGCTCAATTCCGTTGACACCCACTTCGTACACAACCGCGCCCTTTCGATCGCCATCGCGGAAGCGGTCGAGGAGATAACCGGCAACACCGTATCCTGCGCCATCAAGTGGCCGAACGATATATGCATCGGCACAAGGAAACTGTGCGGCATCCTGCTTGAAAACCACACGAAGCGAAACGACATGCTCGTTATCGGGTTCGGCATCAATGTCTCGATCAAACAGCAAGAGTTCCCGCCCGACCTGCAGCCGATTGCCACGTCGCTTCTCATCGAGACCGGCAAACGGTACTCGCCGTCGCGCCTGTTCGAAGGAATCCTCCGGCGCTATCATGACAACCTTTCGCGTGATCCTCTGCAGATGCACGGCGATTACTCGGCCCGCCTTCCCGGCCTCGGCCGCCGTATTGAAATTGAGGGGATGACCGGGGTCTTTGCCGGCGTCGAAGCGGACGGCAGGCTCCGTCTTGCCACAGGGCACGAAGTAGTTTATATCGTGTCCGGCCATGTCCGGTTCACGGACGCGGCTGAGGAGAAAGGCGACGTTTGTGGACCGCGATCACGTGCTCACCATTGATATTGGAAGCACCCATACCCGTATCGCGCTCGTGGATACGAAGCGCATGGCGTGTGCCGCCCGCCGTGATGTACCGACCGGTGCGCTCTCCGGCAGCATGGCCGAAGTCCTTGACGCACTTGAAACGCATGTCAGGGATTCCCGCGCGGTGATTGCAGGAGGCAGAAGCGGGATCGCGCAAGAGGTTGCAGCCGCATTGCAGAAAAGAGGCTGCCCGGAAATCACCCACCTGGCGTTTCATGAACAGCTCCCGCTTGCCTTCAGATACGAACGGCCGGAAACGCTCGGCGCTGACCGCATCGCTGACGCACTCTATGCATGCGCCGCATGGCCCGATAGAACGGTCATCATCATCGACTCAGGCACCGCAATAACCATTGATCTAGTCACAAAAAAAAGGGAATTTGCAGGCGGCATCATCATGGCGGGGATACCTGCCCAGCTCCAATGCCTTCATACCCGGACAACCGCGCTGCCGCTGCTCGGCCTTCCGCACGAGGCACCATCGTTTCCGGCAGCGTCGACTATAGACTGCATGCTTGCCGGAACCATTCACGGTATTGCTGGTTCCCTGAACCATTTTGTGCATGCGTACCGGAACATGGCCGGCGATTCCTGTCTGGTTGCGGCAACCGGCGGCGGATGGCCGCTTACTGCGCCGTTTGTCGATTTTGAGTTTACCGCCGTGCCTGACATGACCCTTCTCGGTTGCGCGCTCTATACGGAGCCGCCGGAACCGGTTGTCCCCTGAAGAAGCGTTTGTATCCCGCGGTATATCGCGTTTACCACATCGCTTGGAATGACCGAATATTCGCCGATGGTCCGGGCCACAAACGAGCCTGCCTCGCTGTGCAGGTAGGCGCCCAGGATCGCGGAGCTGCGCACCGGCGCGCCCTGGGCCATGAGCGAAACGATGATGCCGCTGAGCACATCACCGCTCCCCGCCTTTGCAAGACCTGAATTGCCGAATGGAAGAATGCAGGCTTCCTGTTCATGATCCGCGACAATGGTCGGATTGCCCTTGAGCAGAACGGTCATGCGATACCGTGCCGCGACCTCTTTAAGTCTGGTGATCACTTCAATCGGTTGTTCCGAAAGCTCGCCGAAAAGTCGCTGCCACTCGCCGCGATGCGGTGTAATGACCAGATCGCAGGTGTGGCGGGAAAGCTCTTCGACATGTCCCTTAAATGCGTTGATACCGTCGGCATCGAGCAGCAGCGGTTCTGAAAGCTTTGCCACCAGATCGCGCACCAGTGCAGATGTCTCTTCATGGTGCGAAATGCCAGGGCCCACGCATACCGCCTGCATTGATGATGCAAGCTCCATGATCTCCTTACCTGCCTGGCGCGAGGGAGTGCCGTCGGATGTTTCAGGCACCGGATGCAGGACTGTTTCGGTGAGTTTCTGCGAAAGGACATGAACGAGCGAAGCCGGTGCGGCACAATGCGTCATGCCGCAGCCGGTCCGCATGGCTGCCTTGCTCACCAGGGTCGCCGCGCCTGCCATGCCGCGCGACCCGCACACCAGCAGGGCCAGGCCGTGATCGAACTTGGATCCGGCCGGCTTGCGCGGCGGTAAAAATTCTCTGAGCTTTCCGGCAACAGGCACCGAAATCGCCAGCCTCTTCGCCTGGACGATCTCGTCAGGATAGCCGAGCTCGTGCACCACCACACGGCCGGCATACTCCCGCCCCGGATAAAAATAGAGGCCGATTTTGGGAAATCCCATGGTCACGGTCACCGATGCCTTGACGCAGGGGGTGCCGGGCCTGCCCGTATCGCAGTCAAGACCGGACGGCGTATCAACCGCCACGACGCGGACACCGGATCCGTTTATGGCGCCGATCGCCAGGGCGCACAACCCGTGCGGATCGTTTCGTGCGCCGGTACCGAGCATCGCATCCACGATCAGCGCATACCGTGAAAGCGCGGTCAGATCACCGGCATCGTCCAGCACCAGAATATTTCCTTTACCCATGATATATTCGTCAAAGGCCCGCTTCGCCTCGCCTGCGAGCAGGGCGGTATCGCAGAGCGAATAGCACATGACCCTATAGCCTGCCTCATGAAGAAGCCGCGCGACCACGTACCCGTCGCCGCCGTTGTTGCCCTTCCCGCACACGACAGCGATCTCCCCGCATCCGGTGCCCGGCAGCATGTCTTTTATGGTGAGAAACAGTCCCATACCGGCCTTGAGCATATACGAATAACCGGTATTCAGGTCTCTGCCTATTGCCGCTTCATCAATGGCGCGCATCTGTGCCGTTGTTACCACCGGTATCATACAGAGCCTCCCCCCACCGGTGCAATGCACCAGTGATACCGACAATATACTAAGCCGCACCGAAGGGTGCGATACCCGGCTGCATAAACGTATTTTAAGCGTAACACACGCCACCCTCAGCCAGGGAAAGCTTTCCATGCCCCGTCTCTTCGTTGCGATCGACCTGCCAGAAAGAATAAAGGACGACATTACCGCCACCTATATTGCGTTGCCCGGTGCTCGATGGATGGATGAACCCCAGCTCCATCTGACCCTCCGGTTTATCGGCGAGATCGACGGCGCTGCCGCGGAAGCAGTGGACAGCGGCCTCCGTGCAATCAGCGGCACAGCCTTTACCCTGGCGATGAAAAACGTGGGTTTTTTCCCGCCCCGTAAGGCGCCGCGCATTCTCTGGGCCGGTTGCGCCGAAAGCGATGACCTCATGCGATTGCAGGCGAAAATCGAGCGGGCCGTTGTTTCCGCCGGCATCGAACGCGATGGACGGAAATTTCACCCTCATGTCACGGTCGCCCGACTGAGCGGCACGCCGCCACAAAAGGTCGCGGACTATGTGACGGCGAACAGCCTCTTTCTCACCGAACCTTTCATGGTCTCCTCCTTTCACCTGTATTCCAGCACCCTTCACAAGGAAGGTGCGCACCATGTCAAGGAGAAGTCATATCCGCTGAACGGGGTGTACGATGAATAACGCGGATGCCGTTTTGGACTGCTTTGACCGGGGGTACAACTGCACCCCGTCGGTGCGTGCGTCATCCCTGATGCACTACCATTCGTTTAATCAATAATGCCCTTACGCCGCGCCACGCGGAGGAAAACGCCCACCAGCACCGGATCGAAATGTTTCCCGCTGTCCGCAACGATGCGCTGTATCGCCTCTTTGCAGCCGAGGCTGGACCGGTACGGCCGGTCCGATGTCATGGCGTCAAATGCGTCCGCGAGATGGAGTATGCGCGCGCCAAGGGGAATATCCTCTCCCTTGAGCCCGGCCGGGTAACCGGAGCCGTCATAATGCTCGTGATGGTGCAGAATCAACTTGTAGAGATTATTGAGAAAAGGCACGTCCCTGACGATATTCGCGCCGAGCGTGCTGTGACTCTTCATGACGCCGTTGAATTCGTCGTACGAAAGGGGGCCGGGTTTATTGAGAATGGTGCCGGGAATGCCGATCTTTCCGATATCATGCAGCAGGGCGGCGTCTCGAATGGTGGTCACTTTCCGTGCATCGAAGTCCTTGATTTCGCGCGCGAGCTCTTCGGCCAGAAGCATAACCTTTTCCGAATGACCGAGCGTATACTTGTCTTTTGCATCCACCGCGATTGCCAGCGCCTTGATGGTCCGCATGTAGTTGACCCGCATGTCATTGTACAGCTTCGCATTGACCAAGGAAATTCTCGCCTGGTTGACAAGGCCTGAAATCAGCGCCTCGCTCTCCTGCAGTTCCGGGCGTTGCATGACCGACCCGACGAAAAAAACGCCGATCACGGCGTCCTCCCACACCACGGGAAAACTGCGGTAAAACTCCAGCGGCAGCCGGACCACATAGTTTGCCCGCTGCCCCTGAAGCAGCTGGTGCACCGATACCTTCCGTTCGTCAATACCGTTTGTGCCTTCGGCGCGGCAGGAGTCCGCGGCAATCCTGAAAAGCTGCCACAGGTCAACCTCATCGATTGAGCCGCGCGACCAGTAGAAATAATCGCTCTTGCGGTGCTGGCTATGCAAAAATGCGATAACATCGGGTGAACACTGTTCGCGTATCTTTTCAAAAAGCGATTTGATCAGATCCGTACGGTCAATTCTGCCCATGAGCTGTTCTGAAAAGGTGCTGACCAGCTTCAGCTCCTCGACCTTCTGGTTGAGCGATGAGTACAGGTGTGCGTTATTGAGTGCGATCCCCGCCTGCGAGGACAGGATCTCCATGCGGTTGGTGTCCAGGCTTGAGTAGGAAGGTTTGCTAACATCGCGCTCAACAATGAATGCGCCGATCGCCCGGTTCTGGATAACAAGCGGCACAGCGATCAGCGCATGAATCTTTTTGCATCCTTCGTGGATGGAAACCTCAGGACAGAGCATCCCGTGATCGATGCACAGCGTCCTTCGCTGCGTGAAACACCAGGTGGCAATCAGGCAGCGCACGGTCTCTGCGTCGGGGTCTGCCCCGTTTGCCGCGGAGCTCCCTTTCTGCCGCGCATACACGAGTTCGTCTTCCCTTCCCTCGCCCAGCAGGATCATGCCCTTCTGCGAGCCGGTCATTTCAAGACCGTACCTGAAGATGATATCCAGCAGTGCGTCGGTATGGTGCGTTGCCGCAAGTTTGCCGGTCATTGCGTAAAATGATACCTGTTCGGAAAGCACCCTGTTTTCGGCATTCAACCGTCTCTTTTCCGCCGCACGGCGGATCTTCTCTAGAAGCATTACAAGATTCACGGGCTTGAGCACATAATCGAAGGCGCCCTGCTGCAACGCCTTTATGGCGCTCTCCATGTCCGGATTGCCCGTGGCAATAATGACCGGCACTTCGGAGCCGTTGGCGTGTACCTGCTCAAGAAGCTGCAGGCCGTCCATTACCGGCATGCGAAGATCAGCCACAATAACATCGGGTTTTGTATGGTAAAAAAGGTCGAGCGCCTCTTTACCGTTTGCTGCGCATGAAGCCGCCATTCCCTGCTTGTTCAAATAGGCTATCATCGATGCACAAACGAACTGGTCGTCGTCAACGACCAGAACCGAGCATTCGTTCCTTTCCTCCGGCATTTCATCCCCTTATATGCGTCTGATACTATCAATGTAATGAGATGGGGACAGCACCCTCACGCCGCCGCTTTTTCCATGCATGCCGCCCGCTCCCCTGCCGAACTGAGCGTTGCCGGGAAAGATGCCAGGCCCTTCGCCGGCAAAACCGGCGAAACTGCCTTAGTATACTATTATACCCTTAAAGCCACTTAAAATTCACGCTTAATTTGTAGGTAGGAGCAAGTTCATGGGTAAGGTAGGCGAAATCGATTCCCGCGCGGTTTTCCAGAAAACCGAGTCCTGCGCCAAAGGTAAAATTTTTTGTGAGAGGGCTGTACCCCATCCTGAATGCGATGCGGTTCATGATTGCGTACTCCGCTCCATACCTGCCCCATAACGGGAGCATGGGATTTTTCAGAAGCCGCGTCTTTTCCGGACGATCGAAGAAGGTATAGTCGGGATCATAATCATCGCCGATATTTATGGAATCCTCCACATAGCTGTTTATTCCCTCGTTGGACAGCAGGTCCGGAGAGAGATACGTCGCTTTAAGCCTTCCATAAATATACGGGAACTCCCTCTCCCATCCTATGCCCACACGTCCGTGGGGATACGCAAAATATTTTGACTGAGAACCCCAGTGCACATAGCTGGCCGTGGCGTTTTCAAGAAGAGCCGACACCGCCAGTCCGTACTGCGGAAACACAAGGGTTGCACCGATATCCAGCGCGATGCAGTAGCCAATCTCTCCGCCGGTCAAATCCATCCGTTCGCCATTGAGCGCGCCTCCGGCGCTGAGATTGAAAAGACCGCCTCGATCAAGAATGGTGCGGCCGTATCCAGCCCTGAAATAGAGCTGGTGTGCCTGATCTTCAATACCGGGAGCAATCGTATCGTTATTAATCGTAATACCCGGAACGAACAGATAGCTCATTGAAACGCCGAGACTTGACTTTTTATCAACAGGAAACAAATACGACAGCGCCGACGCGCTGAAGGTATTATTGTAAAACCCGGCATACGCAAGTTCGACTAAGTGAATGGAATCACTGGACAGGTTGGCGGGATTGCTCAAGGGTTGCGCGCCGCGCACAAGGCTCATATCCGACCCGCCCATTGCTGAGGACCTGGGCATGGCGTAGAGTTCCTTGTTTATGTCCAGATACCGGGAACCTTCAATAGCGAAAACATGGAGTGCACTGCATAGGCAGATTAAAGCACTGTATAAAATAATACCTCTCGTTTTCATGGTTGGGCGCCCGGTCTCCTGAACAATGCTCTTTTTCAAAAATAACTTACGGAACGGTGAAAGCACTATTCCGGTTCTTCTGCGGATTGTTTCCTGCAATCGCCGCTACTGTTGATTACGGATAGTACTGAGGCTTTGTTGTGCATGGTTATCGTGAAATGTGCCGGAACTGCCCGGACTAAAGCGCATCACCGTCGCCCCGGCGCGGCGCTGCAGTGTCATCAGGGGTGTTTGAGGAATCTTTTTCCGGCGCGGGAGGAGCCAGGATCGACTGTATTGCATCGCGATAGGTCTCCTCAGGCTGAAACCCGGTGATCATCTTCTGTACGGCGCGGTCCTTGATAATAAAAACGGCCGGTATGCCTTGAACGCGGAAGTAGGCGGCAATCTGGCGGTGTATATCCACATTGACTTTCATGAAGGTCATTTTTCCCTTATATTCTTTTTCAAGTTTCTTGAGTATCGGATCGAGCATCCGGCATGGCGCGCACCACGCCGCCCAAAAATCGACCAGTACCGGCTGTTTGGCGCCGATGATCTTTTGTGCGAGCTGCTGGGACGAGTCCTGTTGCGCAACCGGAGGATGGCGCAAAGGCTGGGCCGCGATCCCATACCACGTGACAAGCACACAGAACGCTGTTAAACGCATGATTGCCGCCGGCATAACGGTCTCTTTCTAACGATGAAATCAGTGGCCTGGATTCTACGCCGTCCGTCGTCACCTGATCGCCGCAGAATACGTCACCTTGATCTCGCGGCTCCACCCCACGGATACTTCTTCCGTCGTTGCGCCTCTGGGGATTAAATAGGTGCGGTTCTCAAGCACGTCCCGCATGTCAAATTCCAGGGATAACTCGGGCGTACAGTAGAAACGAAAACCGACGTTAAAATAGCCATCGAACGGGGACGCATAGGGATTTCGGGAGCCGTGCGGATCGCGCGTGTTAAGCCCCAGATCGTATTCCGCCACAAAAGCAAATCTGTCGCTTATGCTCATGTCCATGCCGACCCACGCGTCCGGCCACTTTACCCTGCCGATCTCCTCGAGCGAGAGGTTGAGGTCGCCGTGCAGTCCCAGCTCAATGATCCGCAGAAACAGGTAGCTCTTGCTCAACGCGGCAAAAAATCCCGGTGACTTGTAAATATACCCGTAATAGCCGAAACGGCGCCCGTCCTCGATGCCGTCCCCCATGCCGCCAAATCCCTGATAGTCGAACCCGAGCGCGACGCCGGGCAGAAAGTAGTTCTCCTCAACAAGCCGGTATTTGACCATACACCCCGGGAACGGATTGTAGTGGACTTCGCGGCTCCGGCCAACCAGCCCCTCAGAGCCATACCCGAGCCCGAAACAGAACCGGTCCGTTATTCCCGCTGAAATGCTTGCGCAGAAACCGACGCCGTAGTTTTCATAGATCCGGCTCTCCAGAAGGAAATCCCCCTTCTGGACAATACCGGCGGTGTGCATATCTACGAGCCGTATGGGCGGCACCGGATTCAATGCCCAGACAGAATGAACCATGATGCTGACAAGCGCCCATAAAAGCGTGGTCTCGTTACAATGGTGCCGTGATGCTTCGTGCTTCATTGTTTCCCCTTCTGCTGCAGCCGTTTCTGATGCTCCCGGCGAATTTTCAGCTTTTTCCGGGTGTGCTCTTCATTGGTGAGGGAAAATTCATGGGCGCCGCTCCCGTCCCATTTCGCTACAAAATATAGCTCATTGGTTTTAAGGGGCGAAACAGTGGCCGAAAGAGAGGCAAGCCCGGGCGAACAGATCGGCGACGGCGGCAATCCGGTATAGCGGCGCGTGTTGTAAGGAGACGCGATAGTGAGTTCTGACTTGTAGAGCGGCCCGTTGAATTTCCTTAACAGATATCTGACTGTGGGATCAGCGCCGAGCGGCAGCCCTATCCTGAGCCGGTTATGAAAAACGGCTGCAATCCGCGGCCGTTCCGAAGCAAGAGCCGCCTCCTTTTCAACAATGGAAGCCAGGGTAACGATATCGCGTCGTGACATGGAAGCCACATTCGGAGATGCCGTATCGAGCGTTTGATAGGCAGCCAGAAATCTGTTCACCATGCGCCTGATGATCTCCTGCGGCTCTTCAGATTCCTCAAACCAGTATGAGTCGGGAAACAGATACCCTTCGAGTGACGGCTCGTTTCCCAGCCCGAGTTCACGGATAAAGGAGGTATCGTTACAGAGGTCGATGAATGCTGCCGTGTCAATCGTGAGGATCGAGCCGATGCGGCGCGCGGTCTGCTCTATTGTAAACCCTTCGGGAACCGTGACGAGCGTATCAAGGGGTGCGGCACTCATAAGGCGGCGCGAAGCGGACAGTGCGCCCTCTCCCGGATTAAACGTGAACTTGCCGGCCTGAATACGGTGCTCAATGCCTGAGAGCCGCAGCCATGCAAGAAAAGGCGCGGCCGCAGTGATGATCCGGTACTGCACCAGCGTGTCGGCAATCGCTCTCACGTTGCCGCCTTTTGGAATGACAACGGTCACGCTCTCCTGCGACCGCTTCCACGGAAAAAGCAGGAACCAGACGAGGACACCTGCGGCAACAATAAGCGTTACCGTGAAGACACTGGCACGCAACCATTTTCTCATCTGCATAAACCTCACTATCCATAAGACGCCGAACAGGCAATAGCCGAGACAAAACAGAATCACCAGCACTCCGGCTAGCCACAGATAGACAACCGTCATTACGATTCGGTTCACTGAACTCATTGTATCCCGAATTTTTTCAACCGGCGGAACAGGGTCGCCTTGTGCATGCCCAGCCGCTGCGCCGCCTGCTCGCGGTTGCCGTTCACATCGTCCAGAATTGCCTTGATGTACATCCGCTCAAGCTCATCAAAACTGCCGATGCTTGCCAGAGCCGCGGTTTCAGAACTGCCTGCGGTCTGCCGCAGACCGGAGGGCAAATGCTGCATGTCAATCATGTCGCTCTTGCAGAACACGAACGCATGCTCGATAAGGTTCTCGAGCTCCCGTATATTGCCGGGAAAATCGTGCGACAGGATTGCACCCATTGCGTCCTGTGCAATACCCCTGATCTGTTTGGCATACCGCCCGTTGAACCGCTGGATAAAGTGGTCGCACAGAAGCGGAATGTCGCACCGCCGTTCCCGCAGCGGCGGGAGCTTGATCGCCACGACATTGATCCGGTAATAAAGGTCCTCTCTGAAAATCCCTTTGTTTACCATCTCCGAGAGGTCGCGGTTGGTTGCCGCAATGACGCGAGCATCGGTTTTTACCGATGTCGTTGCGCCGAGCGGCTCGTATTTCCGTTCCTGCAGCACGCGCAGCAGCTTGACCTGCATGGCAGGAGAGATATCGCCGATCTCATCAAAAAAGATGGTGCCGCCCTCGGCGAGCGCGAATTTGCCCGGCTTGTCCTTCTTGGCATCGGTAAATGCGCCGGCCCGGTAGCCGAACAGCTCCGATTCGAGCAGGGTGTCGGGCAGCGCGGCGCAGTTGATGGCAATAAACGGCTTGTCCCTGCGTGTCGAAAGGCTGTGCAGCGACTGCGCCACAAGCTCCTTGCCGGTCCCGCTCTCGCCGGCAATAAGCACCGGCGCCCCGGCCCCGGCGATTTCAGGCAGCATGTCGAATATCTTCCGCATGTCAGGACTCCGGCTCACCATGGAGTGAAACCGTGACTTTTCAAGAAGCTCGTGTTTGAGTCCGGCCAGCAGCGCCTCGGCCTTTTCCGTCGCTTCCCGGTGTTTCGCAAGCTGCTCCTCCTGCTCCTTCCTTTTCTTGGTGATCTCTTCCACCTGCACGAGACACGACGCAGAATCACCGCTCCCCAGACCCAGGGGGGTCACGTGCCAGTCAAACCATCTCTTTCCATTTTCCGTCTCCCGGTGCAGATTCGCGCCTCTGCATACCCGCTCTTTTTCCTCATCATCCAGCGGCATAAGGCTGAAAATATTCACGCTTTTTTTTTGGACTGTCGGTCCCATCAGTTCATTAAACGCATCGTTCATGCTGATACACCCGCCCTCCAGATTAACGAGCGCTATGCCGATCGGCGACTGCTGGAAAATGGTCCGGAAACGCTCCTCGCTCTCTTTAAGCTTTTTTTCTGCCGCGACCTGCTCGGAAACGTCAATAATACAGCTTCTGATCCCGGCTATGACATTGTCACGAACGATCGGAGAAGAGTTGATGATCACATGAAGCGTGCTTTTGCTTTTCGTTTGCAGCCGGTACACCACAGGATTGCCGAAATCACCGTGAAAAATATTATGTATGTCTCGTGCTACTCTGTCCCGGTCCTCGGGAAATATCACTGCGTCGACGTTAATCCCCCGTTCAAATTCCTCCCTGGTATACCCGAATGTTTTAAGCCCCATGGCATTCACGTAGGTAAAGGCAAGCGACGTGTCCATTTCGCAGATGATGCCCGGCAGCAGGTCCGCGATCTCCTTGAACCGTTGTTCGCTTTCGCGAAGGTCCCGCTCCATGGCCTTGCGGCCGCTGATGTCGATCATTGATACCAGGCTGTGCGAGGTGCCCGGAATCATGGTCACATTTGCCAGTACCCAACGAATTGTTCCCTCCTTATCCAGAACCCTGAATTCATATTCTGACGGCGCGCTGCCCGGCGACTTTCGCCGCGCGAAATGATACGAGGCGCACCTCTCTATGTCTTCCGGGTACACGAAATCGGTCCATTTGCGCTTGAACCGCACCTCGTCGTGCGGGAAACCGATAATGTCCTCAATACGCCGGTTCGCCATGATGACCATCATGTCCTCCCTGATCACCACCATGCCGGTGCCGCTGTGTTCAAACGCGGTGCGGTGCTCTGATTCGCTTTGCGCCAGATCAGCCTGCTCTTTTTCCAGCTGCCGCGCCCACTCCTCGAGCTCAAGGATCCGCTTCTGCGCATCCTCAAGATTATGCGGGACTGTCGCTGTTGCCCGTTTACTCATAGCGTTTCTCCGATAGGGTAAATAACGGCCCCCGTCTGTTGTTTTGCAGATTTTAGAAAATAGTAATAGCTGCAGGGGTAAATAATACTAAAAAAGAAACAGTTAGCGCTACTGGCATCGAGTTCGTAAAACAGATCATTAGGAAGTCATGAAATCAGTTCTAGAAATTTGAAAAGGTCCTCTGTAGAGAAAGCCTTACGAACTACAGCAATAACGGTGATGAGAACGAAGGAGATGTATTATTTTCTGTATCAAAAGGCTCTTCAAACATGATGAGAATAAGGCAGATTGCAGAGGAATTAAAGCAGCACTCTCCCTTTACCTTTATTGGCGCGCTTTCGGGGATCGCGGTGGCAGTGCTTTTCCGTAACATCTCTTCTGATATGGCCCATATTCTCTTTTATACGTTCCATCCCATCCACGTGGTCTTGAGTGCCTTGGTCACCGCATCCATGTACCGGATAAAAAATTACCGCGCCAAAACGAACACGGTAAATGTGTGGGCGCTCTTGCTGATAGGCTATATCGGATCTATTGGCATCGCAACCCTGAGCGATTCCATAATACCCTTTATCGGCGAACTGCTGCTTGGCTTGCCGAACAAGGGGGCCCATATCGGCTTCATCGAGAAATGGTGGCTGGTGAACCCTCTGGCACTGGCAGGGGTGGCAATCGCCTATTTCATTCCGCGCACCAGGTTTCCGCATGCCGGCCACGTTCTGTTGAGCACCTGGGCCTCGACCTTTCACATCCTCATGGCAGGCGGACAGGATATGCCTGTCGGATACTATTTCGTCGTATTCGCATTCCTGTTCGTAGCGGTATGGATCCCCTGTTGTGTGAGCGATATTGTCTTTCCATTGATTTTTGTGAAGAAACAGCACCATGGCGCGTCCTAGCCCTCAAAAAGCGCGGGAATGCAAATGGTATTCCGTCTGCCCAATGAAACGACTGTACGAACAAGGCGTTCTCGACAAACGATGGGTACGGGAGTATTGCTGGGGCGGTCGGGACTGCGTTCGTTACGCGCTGGAAGAACGGGGCGAGCCGCATCCCGACTGGATGTTGCCCGATGGATCGCTGGATGAACGTCTTCGCATTCATTTACCGGCATAGAGACGAGCGTCATGACCGGCATGCTTCCAGGCATATATAATGGCGATAGAACAGCCGACCTGGGGCCGTACTCACTCTGCGGCTTTTTCGCGGGGCAGCACATTTCGCGTTTTCATTGCCATGTGATCCCGCGGTAGTGGGGCGGTTGGAAGCATCCCACAGGCGGCGTGCGGTATTGTATTCCCGAAAAGGGGCGGTACTGAAAAAAAACAAGGCCTGCTTTCCTGTTATCCCGGATAAGCTTACCTTTTGTTAATGACAATCCCGTTTTTCCCGTCCGGCATGATATAGTAGCCGGGCACGAGGAGGTTGCCGATTGTCTGCTGTCCGTGGTTTCCGACCCGTATGATGCGTCCCATCGGATCGAACAGATACTCGCTCGCATACGGCGTAAAGTGCCTTCGTGCCAGGTGCGGACGGATCCTGAGCGGCATAACAACCGGGCAGATGCGCCTGTCCGGGCCGTACTGGAAATAATCCGACCATACCACCATTCCCTGGTCGACATTGATGCCGACCCCGACAATGGAGAAATTGATCCGTGACGACGCAAGGCTGTCAAGAAGCTTGCCGTTGACATACATCCGGTACGGACCGGTCCGTTTTTTGACCACCTCGATGGTGTCGTGATAATAATTGCCTTCAAAGGCGGCGCCCCTGATGAACGCGCTGGGCTGGACCATTATGGTGTCGATATAGGCATCATGGCTGCGGCTGGCATTGATGCAGAAATAGGCGGAGGGGACCGTGGTACCGATGGGAGCACCGCAAACGAATATGCCGTACATATTAGTAATACCGCCGCTGCGATGGGAAAAACTCGACATGATGGCAAAGGTATCAAGCCCGAACTGGTCCACTCTAATGTACGGAAGCGCATAGGCGTTCGAAGCGGTGGTCGTGAGCTTGAAATAGCCGCCGTCTTCCTGTTTCTGGTGCCGCTGGCCGTAATCGAGCCATCCAGACATCTGGCTGTCGTCAAAGTCATCCCGGAAACACTTCGTGGAAATGTTCTGCGGCCCGGTCCACTCGTCGGTTACGACAATATCGTCATAAATAGCGCTGCTGGAACCTGGAATTAACAGGGCCAGATCGCCGTTCGGGACCGGCGACGCGTCTCTCACCACCCCGATAAACGCACCATTGCAGAATGCGGTTATGGAATCCCCCTTCTTGCTGATTTTCAGCTCGTTCGTCCCTGCACCTACTACCGCGGCATTCCGTTCCACCAAAAGAATTGACGGGTTTCCTCCTGTCGGATATTTCGTGACCTGAACAGTCTGGGCCGCATTTGCCTGGATCATATATCCGGTCGCGTTCGTGGTGCTGAAAGAGACAAAGATGCCGGCAGTAACGTTTTCAGAAGAGCGTGTGACTTTGCCGGATGCTGTAAATACCGATGGTTTCGGCGCTGTAAAAGTGTTGTGCACATACCCCGCAGAGCCGCTGCTATTGACAATCGTGTACACGCCATTGGCGCAGGTCCGGGTAATGGTCGAGAACGGGCAGAGCCAATTGAGATTGGTCGTACCAGGGTCTGAAAAATCGTCACTGAAAATCACGGCGCCCGAAACCGGGGCAATGCACAGGCTTCCGACCAGCAGTGTATTCAACCATTTAAAACGCGGCATAACACCCCTCCTTCTTTAATGACCAGCGAAAACGTTGCACGTATGACCTCAGGACATTCCCCTTTTATACTAATATATAATCAATTCGTTACAGTATGAAACTGTTATATCGCTTAACGTATTCTTATGTTATCGCAACGCAACCCGCAGAAAAACAGTGGAAAACGGACCTTGCGGACTATATATTTATACAATAAGGCAAAAACCGGCCTTTGTGCGAAATTTTCCGCACTATTTATGCGGCTCAATCGTAGTACCGTATAGTGAACAGATATAAGGAGCGGTCGTAATGAAGACACCTTTTTTCATGATGGCAGGCATGCTTATGGTGATGCTTTCCTGGGGCCAGACAAAAGAGGCGTTTGATAAGGGGGATATGGGAACGTCTTCGTCAAGCATTAAAGGCCTGCTTGATCCATCCCGTTTCTCCGTTTCGCACAGCATGAGTTTCGGCATGTCTTCAGGCACAGGCTCGTCAAGCCTGCAGTCCCAGAGTTTCTATTCGACCATGATGCAGTACAAATTCGCGGCACCGCTCACGCTCAATCTCAATTTCAGCATGCCGATCCACTCCTCCTATTCACCGCACCAGAACCTTACTTCAGGCAACCTGCAATCGTTTGACTATTTCAGGAACATGCCGTTTGACGTCTCGCTTTCCTGGAAGCCTTCGGAACGGTTTCAACTCAACTTCGCCATCGTGAATTATCCCGCCTATTCGCCCTATGGATACAGGGGTTACGAGTACGGGTATATGCCGTGGCGAACCCCGTTCATTGACCGCTGACAAGGGTGGACGCGCACAACGTCCTGAAACTCACTCTTCCCGCAACCTCCGCAGCGTGATTTTTGTCCCTTGCAAGCCCGATAACGGTTGATCCGGAACCGGTGAGAAGCGCGGCCATGCATCCCGCGTCAAGCAGTTCCTGCTTGATCCGGGCGCAGTGCGGAAACCGGGCAAACACCGATGGCTCAAAATCATTATGCATCAGCTTTGGAATGACCGGCCGGTCATTGGCGGCAAGTGCCTGGCAGAGAAGGCCGGTCTGGTTGACCTGTTTTCCGGCCGCGGCATAATCGATGCCTGCGTACGCGTCCTTTGTCGCCACTCCGAAATCCGGCACTGCGAGCACGAAATCAAAGCACAGGTCGGTGCTTACCGGCTCAAGCCGTCCCCCGGCTTCCGCATCAAATGCCGTTTTACCCAGGAAATAATACGGCACATCCATGCCGATCCTGGCTGCCAGATCCATACGCTTCCTTGGTGAAAGGCCGAGGTCCCACAGCTCATTTAGCAGATCGAGCGTTGCAGCGGCATTGGCGCTTCCGCCGGCAAGACCGCCCATGACCGGAATGCGCTTGGCAATCGATATTCTCACGTGCCGGTCAATCGAATACTCCTGTTTGAGAAGCGCAGCCACCTTCATACACACGTTCCGGCCGTCACAGGGCACGAGCGGATCATCACATTCAAGCAGGTCCGCAGGGGCGTTTTCAACGGTCACGGTATCGTACAGATCAATCTGGTGCTTGACCGTACCCAGCTCATGATACCCCGCATACCTCCCCCGCTCGATCTTCCGAACAATGTCCAACGCCAGCGTCACCCGGGTGTACGATTTTCTTTCAAGCATGCCACGGTCTCCGCGCCATCATAGTGCAATCCGCCGTCCCATTTCGGGAAATATAAAACCCGGCCGCGCCCCTTCAGCCCTTTTTCAGCGGTCCGACGCTTTCATTGCCTTTCCGTCTTTCGCCGTAGTATTTTGCTGCTATGCGATCACTTGAAAAAAGAAAATCACCGCGTATCATCGTCGACTTTGTCAGCGTGGAAGTGTATGCCACGGCAGACGGCACGGCACGCGAGACCGAAATGCGTGAGATCTGCACGGTCCGCAACATAAGCGAAATCGGCATGATGTTCGAGTCTGAGAAGCCGTTCGACACCGGTACGGTGCTGCTTCTGACCTTTGCGCTTCCTGATTCCCCTATTGTCATTCGAACCAACGCCATTGTGGTCCACTCTTCCAGAAAGAAATTATTTGAGACCGGTGTGCAGTTCAAAAACCTCGCCATTGCCGAACAGAAGCTGCTCCAGCATTTCATACGCCGGGAGATCGTAAAAAATGAAGAGCCGGAGCAGGAACAGCAATAACACCGGCACTCCTGTTCCCATGCCCAGCGACCGTCTCTCATTTATCCATATCAGTGACACTCATTTCGGCCCTGATCGCGGGTATTCGCTCTGGGGAAAAAACACTTTTGACTGCGCGCGCGCGCTTATTGACTTGATCAGGGACTTCCGTGCTCCCTATGATTTTATCGTTCATACCGGCGATATACTCAACATTGCCTCGATCGAGTCCGTCAGCCGCGCTCATGAGGTCTTTTCGCGGCTGCCAATACCCGCCTGCTTTGTCCAGGGAAACCATGACGGCGACACCGCCTTTTTCAGGAACCATTTCGGCCAATACCATGCCGCTCTGGGCTCCTTTGACCGCGACGCCACCACCTCCTGGCGTTTCGTGCAAAAAGGAACGGCGTTCTGCGGGCTCGACTGCCGCGGTCCCGGGTTCGAGGATTGCCGGGGATCATACACCGGCCGCCACGAACGGATTCTCGAACAGTTCCTTGATGAGTCGGGGGACCTGCCTGTCGCGCTCTTCCTGCACTTCCCGGTCCTGCCGCTCGGTTCCGCCTGGGCGGACCGGGGCATGCTGCTCCGTGACGGCGAGCGCCTCCATAGTCGGCTTCTCGCGTGCGGGAGGCGGATACGCGGGGTCTTCTTCGGCCACGTCCACAACCATGTCACGCTTGTCAAAGACGGCATCCTCTACGCCGCCGCGCCGAGCCCGTTCTGCAGGTTCAGGCTGCTCCCGGACGATACCGAAGTCGTTTTCGAACCCGATGTTCCGCCGGCGTTCAATTACGTGTCGCTCTCCGCTTCCGGCGTAACGGTCAAAGAGATCTCGCCCGGGGGGAAGTATACCAGAACCGGTACAGAGTGCTGACAAAACGGTTTCCCTAGAAGCATCTATTCAGAATAGACCTGTTTTAATGGTCATACCGGCCCCGGCTTTCACAGGGGCAGGCTCCAGCCGGTATCCAGTGAGCAAAAAATGGAAAAGCAACCCATGGATTCCGGCTTTCGCCGGAATGACGAATCGAATAGACAAAAAAAGAGACTGGTCTCCCCGGTTATCCAGGCAAACCCGAACGCTTACTGCGTGGTTTCCGTCTTTTGTTCTTTTCCCGGTTTTGCCTCGACCGCTTTCTTTGCCGACGGTTTTTTGCCGATGACCGTGGCTTTCTTGATGATAATCGCAGTCCCCGGGACATCGCCCATGCCGTTGCGCATGGTGGTGGGCGTCTTGGCAATGGCGTCAACCGTTTCCATACCTTTTACGACCTTGCCGAACACGCAATAGCCCCAGCCCTGATCGGTTTTGCTCTTGAAATCCAGGAAGGCGTTGTCCACGGTATTGATGAAAAACTGGGACGTTGCGGAGTGCGGGTTCGGCGTGCGCGCCATGGCGACCGTGCCGCGAAGGTTGCGCAGCCCGTTGTCCGCTTCATTGGCGACCGGCGGTCTGGAGCTCTTCTGCTGCAGGTCCTCGGTAAACCCCCCGCCCTGGATCATAAAGGTCTTGATCACCCGGTGAAAAATAGTCCCGTTGTAGAAACCGCTGTTCACGTACGCAAGAAAGTTTTCCACGGTCTTTGGCGCGCGCGTCGCGTTGAGCTCGATCACAATGTCGCCGAGCGTGGTCTCGAGTTTGACCTGCGGGCGGGTTTGGGCGAAACAAATGCCGGCAAGGGACACAACAGCGATTAGCGCGGAACAATAACGTTTCATGGTACATCCTTTCTTGATAGGTGCGGAAATGTTGTTACCAACGTGATTTCTAAAATAACCTGTGGGACAGGCAAAAGACGATTCCTGAAACGTCGGAGAACCAGTTATTCCGTCAACTCCCGGAAAAACACCAGCGAGCTGTCCCGTATATAGCGGATGGGTTTTTTCGCCGCCAGCTCATTAAGAAACCTGAACACGTCCACGGTCGACGGATCGTCCCACCGGTAATCGTGCCAGAGGATGATCCCGCCCGGCTTCAGCATCGCGAAAGCCTTCCCGGTGTCGTTTTCTACATATGAATAGGCGTGCGACCCGTCAATGAAGATCATGTCGAACGCCGCACGGTACGGCGTTTCGTCGAACTTCTTGCTGTCGCCGTACAACTGGGTTATCTTCGGTTCCACATCAGTACCGGTATAGAGGAATTTCCGGTACGCGGACTCGATCCTGGCGAACCGCGCCGCATCGGGCGAATCGGATGCGGCGCCGTCATACTCGCCCACCTGGTCCGGGGCAAGGGTGAGGGTGACGATCCGAGCATCACGCGGTGAATTCCGTGCCAGATGATACGTTGTTTTGCCCGTACAGGTGCCGAACTCGAAAATGTGCGTCGCATGCTTTGCCAGAACCGAAAGTATCCAGGCTTCATGATCGCTTGTCGCTCCGGGAAGATCCCTCGTGCGGTGTACGATGGAGACTTCACAATCGATGGAATGGCCGAAATCACCGCTCGCAAAGCACGGATGCACGGAATCGAGTCCGACCGCGGGCAGGGGAACCGGCAGCTTCGGCAGTTTCCGCTTCGACGCGTACAACCTGCGGCGGTACCGGATGAATTCGTAGAGAAATATCCAGCTGAGGATAAAAAATAATGCGGTGGATATCCAGAGGATCACGAGCATGGCACGTTTAAAAAATAACAACCGCCCGGGTACACAGAAAGGAAAAGCGGCGCACCGTGATCCAGACGGCGTGACCGTGAACCGGGCGCGACACTGCTTTTTGAAAAGCACGCGCCGCTGTTTATCGGGGACGCCTGGTTTATTGCCATCGGCACTGGCGCGGCGCCGGCATCGACAATCCGAGCGGCGTTACCATCACCTGTTACGATAATGCCGGCGGCACCCATTGCCATGAGGATTGATCAGGCGCCTCTGTATATTCGCGCCTTTGTTACTTTGCTATTCTGACTATTCCCTGCAGGGGAATGCTTTTCTGTTTGATTCTTTTTCCGTTCAATGAAAAAGCGCTTCCGGTAAACGGTGTCGCGGACACGATAAAGGACGGGGCCGCACTCCCGGGAGCGGCGCAAACCATCCGCGGCATGATCACCGGGGTGCCGTTCATCGGCGTCAGGTTGCCGGAGAGCGTGAGCATGGTGACCACCTGGAGCGTCTTGTTGTAGTAGCTTGATGCGTCGGCGCTTTTCGTGGCAGCGAATCCCCCATTTACGAAATCCTGATTACTGGAAGACACCATGGCCGCGCAGGAGAGGCATCCGGTAAACGTGGCATTGGAAAATCCCGCCAGCGCGTTTCCTGAAAGGGAGTAGCCCGCCTTGATCGATGCCGGATTGTTGCCCGTCGCCCCACGGATCCAGGTCGCCATTTTCGCGTTGATATCCCGCGCGTCGCCGTGACCGTACCACGCGTATGCCCATGCCATGCGCCACGGCGTGCGTACCGCGTCATAGTAAAAATCGCCCTGCAGCGTGTTGCCGTCCTGCGAGCACCAGTCAGGCACCAGGCCTGTGGAGGAATTGGCCACCTTTTTTAGCAGCGCGTATGAATTCCTGATCACCGCGTCCCAGTCATGGGAATCAATTGTTTTGAACAGCTCCAGGGCGCCGGTACAAAAATAAGAAGGATTTTTCCTGGTGTCCCACATGTCGCCCGGCTTGATATATTTGTCGGCATTGACCTCATACTGCCAGATCTTTCCGACAAGCTCCCCGGCATCGGTACGGTACTGCTCACTTCCCCACTGACGGTGGGCCAATATGAGCGCGACCGCCGCATCCAGCTCGGCATCGGTCGCGCCGTTCTGGCCCTCGACATTGGAAAAACCATTGATTTTCCAGTGCATGACGCCATGGTCGTTGCGCCACCGTTTGTAGTAGGCCCACAGTTTGTCAAACTCGTCCCGCGTATTGTTCTGGCTGTTGTCCATGCACGCCATGATGAGCATGCCGTAGGCAACCCCTTCGCTCACGGTCTTGCTCTTGTCGTCCCATTTGATACGCGCCTCATTGCCGCTCTCTTCGTAATAATCCCGCATCCACTGATCAAATACCGACTGAACATCCGACGAAGAGGCGGTGGTGGCCCTGATGCCGTAGTTGACCCTGTTTTGAGGGAAGGGAAAATTTGAAGCAGACGCAAAAAGTGCAAAGCTAAGGACAACGGCCGCCAATGATGATGCTCGTTTCATGGTTGATCTTCTCCCGGGTACTTTTATTGGTGCCGACTAGATTAGTAGCCGACCCGGGCAGCCAGGTTCAATTTATACGATTAATATCGCGTCAAAATCGATTAAACAATGTAACATTTTCTTATATCACATGACGTTATTTTTGAAAATTTCAAAGGTTGTTTTTATATTAGTAGCAATAGTAACAATCGTCTCATACTAGTTGTCATTGGTTGTTGTTACTCCGGAGTCGGGATCGGCATCGGAATCGGCATCGGAATCGGCATCGGAATCGGCATCGAAAACGGCCGTAATTAAAGACGATCCCGATACCGATAGCGACTCCGATCCCGAGATCACATCATGGTGTATTAATGTAAAAAATGTGAGCCAGTTACTAACCGAACAGCCTGCTCCCCTCTCCCAATAAAGGCGGTTCATCAAATGAAAAATTCCATTGTTCTCGCGCTCCTGGTTCTCTCTTTTTCGCTGGCTTCCGCTCAGATCGGACCCCAGCGCTACACCTATGCCGTGGTCATCAGCCGTACTGCGTATGCAGATGCCGGATGGAAGGCCGTGGCGGACGCGCTGCTGCAAAAGCACAACGCGACCTCTTCACGCCTGTTCACCTGGAACAGCAGTGTGAATGATGTTAAAAACGATCTTAGCGCGTTCATGCCCACCTATATCGGGTTCATTGCCAGGCCCGTGTCCGAATGCAATACCTCGTTTGTCGCTGCCGCGAGCCAGATCTCCCGCACCCTTGATTCGGATCCCTACGGCGATGCGTTCTGGGGCGTCATCACCGGGTTTGAAGCGGCCGATGCCCTGCGCGCAGTATCCGAATCCCTTGAGGTAAAAACAGTCATTCTGGCGTCCAGCGACATTGCGTACGAGCCTCCCTTGCAGCGCTACTTTCAGGCGCTCGGCATGCCGTGCGACAGCTATACCAGGACCGATTACCTGTTCGCGAACACCGGCGCCCGGGTGCATACCGTGGACCAGCGTCCGGAAAACCAGCGGGACCGGGTGCATCTCGTTTCAAAATGGCTTAACGCCGAAACGCTGAACATATCGGTTTCCGGCCAGGGCGCCATTTCAGGAACTTTTGACTGTCTCATGACCGGCGGGCACGGCAATGTCAACCTGTGGCAGATGCACTACAATGACGCCGGCACCGAAGGGTATCTGCGCTCATCCAATGGGCAATTGACCGGCGCGCCCTACTCGGGAAGCTCAATCCCCATCAATTCGCCGACGCCAAAGATCTTTTGGCATGTGAGCAACTGTCTCATGGGAACCCCGGACAATATCAACAACTGGGTGTATGCCGCGTTTCACACGGGCCATGCGGTTCAGATGTTCGGCTTTATTCCGACAGCTTCCACCGGCGACGAGTTCATGGCATGGGGACTGTTCGACCGGATAACCAAATTCGCGGGAAAGTATACCCTGCCCCAGGGATTTTTTATTACCAACAATAATGCCCAGTTCGAGCTCCGCCATCCAACCGGCCAATTCAACCAGAGCAGGGTGCAATCCTATATGGACGCCACGGTGGTGTATGGTGATCCTGCGGCAAACGTCAAATTTTACGGCCTCGGCGACTCGGCGCGATCGTACAAAGAGTCCTTCACCTACACCACCAATGGCCAGGGCGTTTCCACCTTTGATTACTCAGTCACCACCATGGCTCACGGCCTGCAGTTCAACCAGGGTTACTGCTACCAGTTCAGGCCGGTATTTTTCATGCCGCTGCGCATTGACCCTAGTACGGTCACCATTACTCAAAATGACGGGAATACCGCCGATATCACCGACAACTTGATCCTGTGGGAACTGCTTCGCAGCGGCCAGTCCATGCAGCGGGGCGCGACCAAAACGCTGAGCTTCACCGCGAGGATCATCAGCCAGACCGATGTTGTTTCCAAAGGTGTGGCCACGTCACAACCACCAAAGCGCATGACCGCGTCGTTCAATCCCCGCACCAGGACAATCACCCTCGACTTCAGCACGAAGCTCTTCGGAAACTTCAGCGTCGTGGTAATCGACGCATCGGGAAAAACCGTATGCCGCGAGAACATGGTCTCATGCGGGAAAATTCATATACTGCGGGCTGACCTCGGTGCGGGAGTGTATCTTGCCCTCACGAAAACCGGCACAACCGTTCTCAGAGACAAGATCGCCGTTGTCAGGTGAAGCTCACGATGCCTTGAAACGGAGTAACCGTTGTTCAGGAATTCACGCTACGTTGATCCCTTTTGCAGATACCGCACCGCAGTGCGCAGTGCCTTTGCTATAGCACCCTTGAGGGCAGTACCATAAAACAGCATAGTCACACCTTCTTCACCTAAGGACCAGTACGAGAGAACTTTTCTTTTCTGCCGTACATCCCAGATCTTGAACAGAATGGTCACCATACAGGTCTGCGAATAACCACCCCCTGTAAGAACTCCCGTCCCGCCTGGACCCGTCGAAGTCACCATCGGCATGGATAAACCCTGCCTGTTTTGGATGGTGATGGTCTCGACAACAAGGTAATACTCCTCCGCGGTGGATGCCAGAAGCGACTGGATTGCGTTGAGCGTATTTTCACTGTATGCCTGATCAGTCAGGCTGAACGCTTCGTTGGGATCCTGCGCAACCGTGACCGAACAGCCTAGTATTGATTGCAAGCTATCGGCGATCTGTCCGCTCAGGATGCGTGCGAACTGCTGGTCTGACCCATATAATTTTATAAAAGGTTCTCTGAAGCCCCTCAAATCAATATTGTTTGCCACCGCGACACGCACCGTGGTTGAATCACGGATCATATCAAATGAAAACGAGTCGTCCTGATACTCCTTCTTGATCTTGAGCCCGCCGGCACACCCGTAAAGCAGCACCAGGGAGCACCCGATGCCATATACTATACTGCTGCCCTGCATCTCTTTTTTTCCTTTTTCCCGAAAAACGACCCTGCAACCAGCACCGCCATGCCGATGCACAGATACGCGTCAGCCAGATTAAAGAAAAACGGCCAGTCCAGCACCCCGCCCGCGTGGATATGAATGAAATCCACCACATAGCCGCGCGTAAACTGGTCGATCAGGTTGCCGACCGCGCCCGCCCAGATAAGGAGAAACGGCAGCAGCACTGCCACCGGCCGCCTGCGCCAGGTATAGATCACCGCCGTCACCCCGATGAAGATGGCGAGCCGCACCCAGGTCAAGAGCGACAGAAAGGCGTTTCCCTGCCCATTATTCATGATGCCGAATACCATGCCCCGGTTCTCCGTATACCCGAGCTCGACAAACCCCCTGATAAACTCCATGGGCGGTTTTCCCTTAAGCTCCTGCTTTGCCTTCTGCTTTGACCACTGGTCAGTGCCGCATCCAGCGAGCATGATAAGAAGCATTAAGAGGTATCGGATTATGGATCGTCGTATCACGAAAAACACCCTTTGCTTGACGGGAAATTACGATGCAACACTTTAAAAAATATATAACAGACGAAGGAAATAACGCAGCTCCCGCCCGTTGAATTCCTCACCTATATAATGCGGAGCATACTCTTTCTTTTTAGTGAGGATCTTCCGGGATAAGGGATTGTATTGGTGCATTTGAAAAAATATAAGGTTGGTAGGTGCGGGTTGCATAAATCGTTCAATACCCCTGAAATACTTCTGAAGGCTGATACGTGAAATTTTTCTAAATCGTTCAATGCCCCCAAATCCCCCAGTGGGGGACTTTAAAACCGTTACGTTCTTACTCCCCCTCTCCTTTCAGGAGAGCAGGCTGGGAGGAGAGGTCTTCCCGTGCCTTGCGCACCGCCTTGTCCCGAAGCTGGGCATACTCGACCGAGTTCCTGCCGCAGTCGCGGCGTACGAAACGCCGGACCTTGTAAAACAGGCCATTGGCCGCGGCAATTTCCCGCTCCTTTTCCAGACCGATCAGCAAATCAGCATCTGAGAAATGCATACCGTTACTCCTTTTTTTAAGGTGGTTTGTTGTTTGATAGTGCGCACTGGTCCGATTGCTGTTCGAAACCATCACGCAAGGTATATCCGTAACTCATTGTCATATATCATCCGCCTAAACCATGAGACCCTTCGCACTCGCAATGAGACCCCTTGCACTTGCAATGAAGCCCGGTTCCCAAACCAGGAAGGCCTGTTCCCAAACCAGGAAGGCCTGTTCCCAGAAAATGAAACCCTGTTCCTAAACCATGAAGCCCGGTTCCCAAACAATGAAGGCCAGTTCCCAGAAAATGAGACCCTGTTCCTAAACCATGAAGGCTGGTTCCCAAATAATGAATGCGGGTTCCCAAACCAGGAAGGCCTGTTCCCGAACCATGAAATCCTGCCGCGGAACAAGGAAACCCTCCGCCGAAACAGTGAAGGCCTCCACCGAAACGAAAAAAACGCCCTCCGTGTCTCTGTGGTAAGATTTTATATATTTTAACCTTCCAAGAACTTTATTGTTCTTTTTATATGGAAAGGATTATTCCCATGTCAGACTGCATTTTCTGCAAAATCATATCCGGCGAAATACCGGGCTCGCGCGTGTACGAGGACGATCACGCGATCGTGGTAAAGGACATCAATCCCCAGGCGCCGCTGCATCTTCTGGCCCTGCCTAAAAAGCACTACTCCGGCGTGCATGAGGTGCCGGCCGAAGATTCCGCGCTTTTCCGACAGCTTTTCGACGCGATCGCAAGCGTGGTGGAAAAGGAACAGCTTGCGGAGAAAGGATACCGGCTGGTCGTGAACTTCGGGGAGAAGGCGGGACAGACCGTTCCGCACATTCACGTGCATATTTTGAGCGGCAGGACCATGCACTGGCCGCCGGGATAATCTTCTCAGAGGTGCTATCAGGCCGGCATGACGCTCTTCCGGCGAGCCGGCTTTTCCTGAATCAATTTGGCGCTGACCACGTGGGTGCTCCGGTCCTTGGTATTGTACCAGAAAAGCAGCCGGTCTTTCTCGCGGGTAAAGCATGATTGAAGATCGTTCTTCGGCGCGCAGGGAAAGATCTTTTTGTGCTTCTGCACGGCCCGCTGTATAAGACGCTGTTCAAGTTCTCCCATGATCACCTCGTTATCGCGATGCGGGAAAGGAGAGGAGCAGTCCGGGATACGCTCCTCTCCGTCCACCGGTGAAAAACTACTTTTACTGCATCTGCTTGCGCAAGAACGTCGGAACATCCATGTCGTCTTCGTACTGGGTGATGACGCTTCCCTTTGAGACATAGGTCCGGGGCTCCTTGCGCATGTTTTCCGGCTTGAGAAACGCGGGGTATTCCATGCGCGACGATCCTGCGCCCTGTGATACAACCACCGGCTCCTTTACCGGAGCCATCCGCTGCTGTTCAGGCGCGCACTCTTCCAGCGGCTCCCGCTGCTGCGGGAACTGCAGCGGCATGGCGATCTGCTCCACCCCTCTCTCCGCCTCCTTTTTTATGCCGGGGACATTCAGGACTATTTTCGCGGCCGGCGCTTCCTCGCGCTTTCTGGCGGGATTCAGGTCGCTGAAACCGGTGGCGATCACGGTGACCCTGATCTTGTTGTTCATGGTCGGATCGGTCACCGCGCCGAAAATGATATTGGTGTCCATGTCCTCGCCGACCGCTTCGTTGACCGCGCGGGTCGCTTCCGACACGTCGTACAGCGTCATGTCCGCGCCGCCGGTGACGTTGATCAGAATGCCCTTGGCGCCGGTGATGGAGATGTCGTCGAGCAGCGGGTTGTGGATCGCGGCCTCGGCCGCGTTGAGCGCCCGCTTTTCTGGATCGCCTTCGCAGCAGCCGGTGCCCATGAGCGCCTCTCCCATGCCGCGCATGATGGTCTTGACGTCGGCAAAATCGAGGTTGACAAGACCGTGCACCGCGATGAGGTCGGAAATGCCCTTGGTCGCCTGGTACAGGACATCATCGGCGGTCTTGAACGCGTCGATGAGGGGCGTCTTGTTGTCCACGATCGTGAGGAGCTTCTGGTTCGGGATCACGATGATCGTGTCGATGCTGCGGCTCAGGTCCTCGATGCCGCGCTTGGCATTGCGGTCGCGCACCTTGCCTTCGAACAGAAACGGACGCGTCACGATGGCCACCGTGAGGATATCCATTTCCCGCGCCACCTCCGCGATGACCGGCGCGCCGCCGGTACCGGTACCGCCGCCCATGCCGCAGGTGATGAACACCATGTCGGCCCCCTCGAGCATCATCGCGATCTTTTCGCGATCCTCCTCCATGGCCTGACGCCCGATATCGGGATTGGCGCCGGCGCCCAGGCCTTTGGTGATCCTCTCGCCGATTTGAATACGGTGCGGAGCGCGGTTGTTTTCAAGCGCCATGGCATCCGTATTCACGGAAATGAACTCAACCCCGGCAAGTCCCGCGTCAACCATCCGGTTGACCGCGTTTCCTCCGGCCCCTCCCACACCGATGACCTTCATCTTCGCCACCGTGTTGAACTGCTCATCCAGCTGAAAAATCATAACACCTCCCGGATAAGTGGAACGTTGTTGTCGTCGCCTTGTTTAGAAAAATTCCTTGACCCATAATTTCATTTTATCAAGTATTCGCTTGAATGAGTCCTCGCCTCCCACGGCTTTCCTTCCCTTGCCGTGTTTTTTGGCGAGCTGCTCAATCGCATATAGACAAAGACCCACGCCGGTGGCGTGGATCGGGGTCTTGGCCGCTTCGGTCAGCCCGCCGAAGCCGGCCGGCACGCCGAGCTTCACCGGCATCTCAAGGACTTTTTCTGCCAGTTCCTTGACGCCGTCCATGAGCGCGCCGCCGCCGGTCACCACGACGCCGGCGCCGAGCATGTCCGCGTATTCGGTCTTTTTGACTTCGCGGAGCGCCAGGGACAGGATCTCCTCGAGCCGCGGCTCGATGATTGAGGCGAGCACGGCCCGCGAAACCTCCCGCTGCTCGCGGCCGCCCACGCCCGGCACGCTGATAAAATCGGCACCCTTGACCAGCGCGGAATAGGCGCACCCGTACTGTTTTTTGATCTCCTCGGCCCGCTCGATGGGCGTGCGGATGCCGATCGCGATATCGCTCGTCACGTTCCTGCCGCCAAGGCCCACCACTGCGGCATGGCGGATGCTCTCATCAAAATAGATCGCCACGTCCGTGGTGCCGCCGCCCATGTCGATGAGGGCGACGCCGAGCTCTTTTTCATCCTTGTCAAGCGTTGCATAACACGAGGCGAGCGGCTGGAGTACGAGGTCGATCACCTTGATCCCGGCCTTGTCCACGCTGCGGTAAATGTTCTGCGCGCTCGTCACCGCGCCGGTGATGATGTGGACCTGGGTCTCAAGCCGGACGCCGCACATGCCGATCGGGTCTTTGATCCCCTTCTGGTCGTCCACCACGAACTCCTGCGGAATCACGTGCAGTATTTCGCGGTCCATGGGAATGGAGACCGCCTTGGCCGCGTCGATCGCCCGTACCACGTCGATGTCGGCGATTTCGTTGTCCGAGCGGGAGATCGCCACCACTCCCCGCGAATTGATGGCACGGATGTGATCCCCGGCAATCCCCACCCAGACCGAATCCACGTCCACGCCCGCCATCAGTTCGGCCTCCTCGACCGCCTTCCGGATCGAGTGGACGGTCTTGTCGATATTGACCACCACGCCTTTGCGCAGCCCTTCGGACGGCGACACGCCGACCCCGATGATCTTGGGCTCGCTGCCGTTGTCGACTTCACAGATGATGCAGGCGATCTTGGTGGTACCGATATCAAGTCCTGCGACGATAGGATGTTCCATTACAAAGCCTCCCTTGGTATGACTCGTCTATCCTTCATTGGGTCTATGGTTAGTGTTCCGGACCGCAGCGACGGTCTTGCCGACGGCCGGTGCTATATACGCAAGGTTTCTGAACGACAGATCGATTTTGCGGAGTTTCGCTGCGTCGCCGCCGACAATGGTCCAGATCCGCGACAGGCGCGTACAGCTTCCCGGCACATCATCGTCACGCATGATCACCACCGCGGGCGAAGAGATGAACATAAGGGTGACCAGCCGGTCTTCGCCGAAATGGATCTGCGAAACGCTGCGTGCAAATGAGGTGTCGAACTGCTGGACCTGATCGAGAAATCGTCCCAGACGCTCCGCTTCGCCCTTCTTCAGTTGCCGTACGCTGTCCTTGCCAATCGTATGGTCCAATCCTGAAACCAGCGGCAGGTCATAGGCAACATTGCGGTCGAGCGGAATACAGACCCCCTGCCGATCCACAAGCCACAGGTTATCCATCGCGAGAAACGCCATGGGTTGCCGCTCCTGGACGGAAATAGTCACGGTCGTACCGCGCGTTTTGATCAGGCGGACCTTTTCGATGAATGGATCAACGGTCTCGAGTACGTTCAAGTACTCCTGCTTGAATTTTTTTAGCGACAGGGGAAACGAGACGCCGCTTCTTCGTAACAGTTCGTCGGGCGAAATCTGGAGAGTGCCCCGCACCACCACGTTCTCAATGGTGGGATTGCGCAGCGACTCAAGGTATGATGCCAACCGATCAATGCGGTCGCGGTACTTGTGGTACAGCATGCCCGCTCCCGCGACCGCAACGGCTGTCAACAGCAAAAATATGCCGATATTGCTCAGGAAGGAACGCCTTTTCCGGCGTTGCTCCTTTTTTTTCTTCCGCCGGTTAACTCCCATGCGGCTAGCCATTGCGCAGCTCCTTCACCAGTGCGTGCGCGGCATCGGTGATATCGCCCGCGCCCATGAAAACGGCCGCGTCACCCTCAGCACAAGCGCTGACGATACAAGACACGACCTCCCGCGCTTCCGGGCAGTACAGCGCATTCGTATGGCCGAGCTCCTTCATTTTCAGCACGATCGATTCCGCCGACACGCCCGGGATCGGCTCCTCCCTGGCCTGGTAAATGGCGGTGACCATTACCTGGTCCGCGAGACCGAGGCTGCGCGCAAAATCATCCATGAAATCCCTTGTGCGGGAGTACAGGTGCGGCTGAAACACCGCGATGATCCGCTTGAACCCGCACTGTCGCGCCGCATCAAGCGTGGCGAGGATCTCTCCGGGATGATGGGCATAATCATCGATAACCGTGACACCGCGCTCGCGTCCGATGATTTCGAACCGGCGTGCCACGCCGTGAAAACCCTCCAGGGCCGTGCACACCGCTTTAAAAGAAGCGCCCATTTCCAGAGCGGCGGCCGATGCGCCGAGCGCATTCTGCAGGTTGTGCCTGCCCGGAAGGTTCAGGTCAATGCGACCGAGCGCTTCCCCCTTCCGGACCAGGTCGAACGACGCTTTGCCACCCTTGAATGCACAGCGGGCAACGGTATAATCCGCGGATCCGGATACGCCGTAGGTGATGGTTCTGGCGCCAAAGGTGTGCCTGATCGAATTAATCCCGTGATCGTCACTGCAGCAGATGACGGCTCCGTAAAAAGGCACACGGCGCGCGAACGTTATGAAACTGTCCCGGATTTCGTCGATATCGTGATAGCAGTCAAGATGATCGGCTTCGATAGTAGTGATTATTGCGAGAACCGGATACATGGCGAGAAAGGAGCGGTCATATTCATCGGCCTCAGCCACCAGAATCGGCCCTGAACCGATGACCACGGGCGCCCCTTCCGCAAGAAGGGTACCGCCCACAAGCACGGTCGGCTCCTGGCGTGCCTCGGAGAGAATGGCGCCAACGAGCGACGTGGTCGTGGTCTTTCCATGCGTGCCGGCAATGCAGACCGTGGTAAACGAACGCATGATCTGGCCCAAGGCATCCGCTCGCCGCAGCTCGGGAATGCTGCTATGCAAAGCATACGTGCGTTCGGCATTATCTTGTTTGACCGCGCTCGAGTAGATGAGCAGGCGCGCATCCTTTACTAGCGCAGGTGTGTGATCGTACTGTATCCTGATGCCGAGCTTTTCAAGACGTCGGGTAACGGATGATCGCGCCCGGTCGCTTCCGCTTATTTCGTATCCGTAATGGTGAAGGAGTTCGGCAAGCCCGCTCATCCCGGCGCCGCCGATACCCACAAGGTGAATGCGCTCCTTGACACGCCCGATCATTGTTGTTTTCCTTCCTTCGCCGCAACGCGGGTATTCGTCTGGTTCGATATATTGAGGACGATGCCCATGCTGCACATGGTAAAGAGCAGGCTCATGCCGCCATAGCTTAAAAAAGGCATGGGCAGGCCGGTGACCGGGATAAGGCCGCACGCGACGCTGGCATGCATGAGGGCGTACAGCGCGACCGTGAAGGTGAATCCAAATGCCATGATCTGGCCCATGCGGTCATGAGCGGCAAGCGCGACGCGCATGCCTCTGAATACGATGAATCCAAGTACCGACAGCACTAGCAGAATGCCGACAAATCCGATTTCCTCCCCCAGAATGGAAAAAACGAAATCAGTATGAGGTTCGGGAAGGTAAAAGAACTTCTGCTCTCCCTTGCCAAGACCGGCGCCGAACAATCCTCCGTTGCCGAGCCCCACCAGCGACTGGTAGAGCTGGTAACCGAGTCCGTCACGGGTCCCTATGGTGTCCATAAATCCGGTCAGACGTGCCCGGCGATAGGGTGTTTTCAGAACGAGCAGTGCCACCAGAGGAAGCGCCGAAAACAATAGTGCCGTCAGGTGCCAGAACCGGGCGCCGCCAATGAACAATATGGCGGCGGCAATCAATCCAATCACCATGGCGGTGGAAAAATCCGGTTCCAAAAGAATAAGACCGCAGATACAACCGACGAGGCCGAACTGCTTGAGCAAAACGCGGACGTCACGCAATCCTGCTCCGAGATACTCGCATCGTTTCGCTAGGAAAACGACGAGCGCCATGCGGGCGAAATCCGATACCTGCACCTGGAAAGGACCAAGGTTCAACCACCTGCGGGCTCCGTTAATGGTATGGCTTTCCGGTAGTACAAGGAGAGCGACGAGCAGGGCGACCGCCCCGAGATACGCAATACCGCTCCAGCGAGCCCAGTGGTGATAATCGACATTTATACATACCATGAAGCAGGCCACGGCCAGAAGGGCCCTGACGGTCTGCCGCACGAGAAAGAAATCGGAACCGCCATACTTGACCTGTGCCAGCGCAAACGACGAGGAGTAAACGAGCACGATACCGCATCCCAGCATGAAAAGAATTGCGGTAAACAGCGGCCAGTCCATGGTTGCCTGCCGTCTCATGAATGAATCCCCGCGTTTGCGAGCGCAGCGACGAGCTTTTTAAACTGATTGCCGCGTTCTTCATAGTTGGCAAACATATCAAAGCTTGAGCATCCCGGGGAAAAAACCACCACATCCCCGGGCTGCGCCTTTGCGGCGGCAACGGCAATCGCTTCCTCCAGCGATGCGGCGTGCAACAACGGAGCCGCACCCTCCCATTGTGACTTCATCCTGCCTGCCGCTTCCCCGATCAGCGTAATATCCTTGACATGTTTTTTCAGGGCAGGCACCACTAGGGAAAAATCACATCCCTTGTCCCGCCCGCCTGCGATCAGGTGCACCTTGTGCACGTTGTGTGCGAATGCCGAAACCGCAACGAGGATCGATTCCGCAGTCGTTGATTTCGAATCGTTGTAAAAGCGTACGCCACGCACCTCACCGGCGAACTCAAGCCGGTGCGGCAGTCCCTCGAAACGCGCGAGGCCTCTGCGGACAGCCGCATCCTCGATGCCGGCGATTTTCGCGAGGGCGGCCGCGGCGCAGGCATTCTCGAAATTGTGCCGTCCCGTGATAGGCATGTCTCCGACGTCGATGATGGTGCCCTGCATGCCGCCGAAACGGTAGTGGATCCTGCCCATGCCTTCGTCATACCAGAACGCCTCTTCCGGTCCGGGCATATGGCCGAAAAAAATCACGTTGGTTCGTTTTTTCATGGTTTCCGCCCATGTGACGAGCTGCTCGTCGTGGAGGTTAAGCACGAGATAATTATCTTTTGTGAAATTATGCGCGATACGTTTCTTTGCGTCGTAGTATTCCTCTTCCCGTTCATACCGATCGAGATGATTTTTCATGAAATTGAGCACCGCGGCGCCGAAGGGACGGAACGAAACCAGATTTTCAAGCTGGAAACTCGACACCTCGGCGACAACAATGGCGTCGTCCGGCAAGTCCGGGGCCGCGGCAATGACCGGCAGGCCGATGTTGCCCGCCACCACGGCCTTTCTGCCGCTCTCATTCAGCATTGCCCCGAGAAGCGAAACCGTGGTGCTTTTGCCGGTCGATCCGGTCACTGCCAGAAACGTTGCCTTGCTCGCCCTGAATCCGAGTTCCATTTCAGACCAGACCGGAATCCCGCGCTTGCGCGCTTCGGCGAGCACCGGCAGATCGGACCGCACGCCGGGAGAGAGCACAATCAGCTCGTGATCAAGCATCCTGTCGGTATGCCCGCCGGCTTCAAAGGAGGCGGTCGTCAGACCATGCCGTGCAAGCGTTTTCGCCAGCAGCTCCGGAGCGCAGCGGTCACTGATAAAAACCGGAATGCCCTTCCGCAAAAAGAACGCCGCAGCAGCGCAACCGCTCCGGGCAGCACCGACAACGGCGACGCTCCTGGGAAAGGTTGTTTGACAGTCAAACTGCCGCGATGTTTCTTTCATGCATTCCTTCTTCTTTTCAGTACTTCTCAAACACGTTTTCCAGGTGCATGCTTCGAGACCCCTTGAGCAGAACGACGTTGCCGGGAGCGACCTTGTCCCGGACAATTGGGACTGCGTCGGCGGCGCTGGGAGCAGTCATGATCCTGCCCGGTGCCATACCGTACTTCAGCGCGCCGTCAGCCACGGTCTGCGCATGGTCACCAACAGCCACGATCGTATGCATGCCGTTTACTGCGAGCGTCCGCCCCAATTCACGGTGCAGTCGCGTTGCATACCTCCCCAGTTCCATCATATCGCCGACTACGGCCACACGCTTGGAGCGGGGCGCCTGCTCCACGAGCGCGTCAATGGCGTTTTTCATTGACGACGGATTGGCGTTATAACAGTCAACGATAAAACGCACTCCTTTTTTCCGCCGTACGGTTCCCCGCATATCGGCAGGCCGCGCCGCCGCGAGAACGCGTGCGATGCGGTCGTCCGGAACCCCGCAGCGTCTGCCCAGAAAAACCGCAGGAAGCGCGCTGTACAGAAAATGACGGCCCGGTACCGGCAGCATGAACTCCCTGCCATCAAGCAGAAAGGAAAGTCCTTTGCGGATATCGAATGAAACCTTCCGGGGCCGGACCTCGCAGCGCGGAGAAACACCGAAATACACGGTGTCACGTCCCAGCTTTCTCGCTTTCGCAACGATCCGCCGATCGTCGCCGTTCAGCAGCAGGAATCCCTGCGACTGCAGGCCTTGGACAATTTCAAATTTTGCGCTCGCGGCATTCTCAAGAGATCCGAACAGCCCAATGTGCGCATAGCCGATATTGGTGATGAGTGCGATATCGGGCTGCGCGATCTTCGAGAGAACACTGATTTCGCCTGCGTGATTGGCCCCCATCTCAATAACCCCGGCCCATTCACTGCCGGTGAAACGGAGTATGCTCAGCGGTACGCCGATGTGATTATTCCAGTTTGTATACGTTTCACCCACCGGATAAGCGGACCGGAGCACCGATGCGATAAAAGAACGGGTCGTGGTTTTGCCGCTCGATCCGGTAACACCGATACAGAGAAAACCCAGGGCCTTGCGGTAGCGTGTCGCCACTCGCTGCACCGCTTTGAGCGGATCCTTAGTGGCAATACACTTGGACCGGTCATTCGCTGCGCACGCGAACGACGCACCGGCTTTTACAAACGCAGCAATGGCGCCGGCGGCAAACGCCGCTTTCACGTACCGGTGGCCGTCGTTTTTTTCGGTGGTCAGCGCGACAAAGACATCCCCCGGACGCACCTTTCTTGAGTCGTTCCACACCGTTCCCACGGTTTTCGTGCGTGCTCTTTCGCCGAAGGCCGACACGCCGCCGCTCCAGGCGATACAATCGCCTAGTGTCAATCGTGACGGCTGCATGCACCGATCCCTATGCATGGTTGGGCTCCTTGAGTTCGGCATACAGTTCAGCGGCGATTTCACGATCGTCAAACATATGACGGACGCCCTTTACTTCCTGGTACGTTTCATGTCCTTTGCCCGCGATGATGATGCAGTCGCCGGGGCGCGCGGTTTCAAGCGCCTTTTTGATCGCGATCCGGCGGTCAGGCACCACCCAGTGCGGAAAATCGAGCGGCATCCCGTCCAGAATCTCCTCGATGATTGCCATCGGGTGCTCGCTGCGCGGATTGTCCGATGTCACGATGGCCTCGTCGGAATTGGCCGCCACTATCCTTCCCATAAGCGGGCGTTTGGTGCGGTCGCGGTCCCCGCCGCATCCGAATACCGCGATAATTTTTCCCTTGGTCAACGGACGAACGGTTTGAAGGACATTAACGAGCGCATCAGGCGTATGGGCGTAATCGACCACAACCGTAAAGGGCGCATTAATAGCGACGAGGTCCATTCGTCCCGGAACGGTCTGGACCGTGGAAAATGCGGCTGCGATCTCGGTCTCGGTATACCCCAGCGCGTGCGCACCGGCGACCAGACCTGCCATATTGTACACATTGAACGAGCCGCGTAAGGAAGAGTGGTACGCAAAGCGTTTTTTATCGGCGGCAAGCGTTAGTGATGTACCGCTCCACGAACAGGTACTCTCAACAATCCGAACCGAGGCTTCGCCGGATTTTCCGAACGTGATGCATTCAGCGCGGGGCAGCTCGTGCACAAGCCTCTGTCCCCATGGATCGTCGATGTTGATGACGCAGCGACCGTCTTTCTTGAGATAATCGGTAAAGAGACGTTTTTTTGCCTGATAGTAGTTTTCCATGCTCTGATGGAAGTCAAGATGATCCTGCGTAAGATTGGTGAGCACGACAAGGTCGAACAGCAGGCCGCCGACGCGGTCAAGCGCAAGCGAATGGGAGGAGACTTCCATGACGACGGCTGATGGCCCTCTGGCGGCACTTCCAATACGCTGCATAATATCCAGGGTCTCCGGCGTGGTATGGGTGGCGGGATGGATCTCATTTCCCAACTCGTACTGAATGGTGCCATACATCCATACATCGGCCGCACCATGGCGTTTTTCAAAAAGCTTCTTGAAAAAATGCGCGGTCGTGGTCTTGCCGTTAGTACCGGTAATACCCACCATAGTCATGGCGTTGCAGTCTATACCCCAAAAGGTCTTTGCAAACACACCGAGTGCGAAACGGGGTTTTTCAACCTGTACCCACGGCAGCATGATTCCCGAAGGCTCATACACCGATGCCACGGCAACCGCGCCCTGTGCAAGTGCGTGGGCTATGAACGAATCGCCAGATACTTTACTGCCCGGAATTGCGACAAACAGGTCGCCCTGCCTGACAGCACGCGAATCACCTGTAATGCCGAGAATCTCCGGGTTTCCGCCCCCGCGGCATAGAACTTTTAAGGCGGATTTTTGAATCAGTGTATTAAAATCCATATTCGACGTTTCCTAGCGGTCCCTCCCGGCCGCGCTATCCGCCAAAAACGCATTTTCTGCGGCCGCCGCGGTATCGCTCCCAGTTTTTCCTGAAACGCGCCGCATTTTTCGCGATCCATACCATCGCCGCCTGGTTGAATTCCTGCGACGCGATTGGACAAACCGGTTTGAGATCGGCAATCATCATCTGAATTTCGGAAGAAAGGTACTTTCCAAAATCCCCTTTGCAACGTACTCCTCGTTTCTCGCGCATTACCCTATCCCCCCCATGAGCAAAAAAGTGTGCATGCTGCAACGGAAGCGGTCAATCCACCAGGCGGCGGCACCTGACGGTGCACTGTTCCCGATCCTTTTAAAAAGGGTTTCATACCGCTGAGGTTGACCATATTGACCGCGTCACGAGCGTCCTTTCCCAGGCAATTCGGGACCCTTCCCGGTACCACACCGCTGTTGCCTGGAGCGGCATTGGTTCGGGATACACAGAAAGGTGCTTCCTTTTTTTCACTGCCGCTGTTCTGGCCCGGAATAAGACTGGCAATGATCCCGGTTTCCTGATCCTTTGGTTTTTTTTCCGCAGGAACAATCCGTTCATGAAGGATCTTTTCCGCAAACTCCAGGCCCGGATGACTTACAATCTGGGTCACCACTTTTTTAAATACCGGGGCTGCTGCAGTGCCGCCCATAAGATTTCCTGCTGGTTCGTCGATCAGGATCCCGCATAGAAGCTGCGGATTTTCAACCGGCAAAAACCCAATGAATGAAGCCCACGACGCTGTTTTTGAATAGCCGGCAGAATCGATCTTCTGAGCCGTTCCGGTTTTTCCGGCTACTGATATGCCGGAGATAGCCGCTCGCGCACCGGTGCCACTGTCGACAACGGTCTTGAGCAGATGCCGTAATCGTGATGCATTTCGTTCAGAAATAATCCGACGAACCGGCGAACAGTCCGGCGTTTCTGTTGCCGTTCCGTCGCTTGCCATCATTTTTGTGCAGAGCTGCGGCTTTACAAGAACGCCGCCGTTGGCAACCGCTGCATAGGCAAGCATCATCTGCAGAAACGTCGTTGAAACCTCCTGGCCGATCGCCATGGTCGCAAGTGTCCTCCCTGACCAGTCCCTGACCGGATGCAGAATACCGTTTTCCTCGCCAGGACATTCTATGCCGGTCCGTGTTCCGAATCCGAAATCCCGGGCGTACCGGTACAGGCGCTTGCTTCCGACCTTGCCAGCGACCTTTGCAAAACAGACATTGCTGGATTTGCTTATTGCCTGAACAAAGGTAAGCCTGCCGTAGGGGTGGTGGTCACGAATCGTCTCCCCCCTTATCACATACACGCCGTTATTTCCGTCAAATACATCGCTTTCCTTCACAATGTTGTCCTGCAACGCAGCCGCTGCAGTGATAAGCTTGAAGGTCGATCCCGGCTCGTAAATTGCACTAACGCACGTATTCAGGCGTTGGATGAGCGGGTAGGCGCTGGGAGAATTGGGATCGAATGAAGGCTCATTCACCATGGCAAGTATGGCTCCGCTTGACGGATCCATAACCATGCACATACCACCCCGCGCACCCTGCCGCTCGACAGCTCCCCTGAGCACGCTGTAGGCGATTTTCTGAATTTCGGCGTCGATGGTGAGATACACGTCGCCGCCGCGGCGCGGTTCCTTGTACGGCAATCCGATTTTACGGTACCGATGATTGCGTCCATCCTTCTGCACAATGGCCCATCCATCCTCGCCCCGGAGGTAGGTATCAAAAGCGAATTCAATACCGCCGAGTCCGTACCCGTCCCTGCCGATATACCCGATAAGCGGTCCTTCTGCTTTACCAAGCGGATAAACCCTTTTTAAGAGGGCACGCTTGTTCGTGCGGGTGTTATAAGCGGAAAAAACGTCCTCGGTAAGTGAAACGTCTTTCACGGTGCTTGCCGCCAGAATCCTGCCGCCGCGATCATAAATGGAACCCCGCTCGGCGGGCAGAATGCATCGCTGGTGCGATTGCAGCCTGCTTTGTGCCGCATACTCCTTGCCGTGAAGCACCTGAATGGAGAAAAGACGGACAATCACGGCAACGGCACCGGCGACTAAAAGCAAAGAAAGAAAAAGCAACCGGAGTTTAAACTGATTCATCTGGCACCGCCTTGAGGGAACCAGGTTTTCAGCGAATGCCAGATATGTTGCACCCGCAGTGCAATACTATGCGCGCTGGTTCCTTTTTTTTCGGGCAGTATCGCAATTCGATCAGAGGAAGGGAATTCAAGGCCAAGTGCTTCCCGCGCAATGGATTCAATACGGTCATTGGCAGACAATCGGTCGCTGGTGAGTTTGAGAGTGGCAATTTTTTTATTCATAACAGAAAGGGTGTCGCTCATTTTTTCAAGCTTCATTGAGGAACTGGTGATAAATGCCTGTTTCCAAACGAGAAGCAGTGGTACCGCAATAAATGCCGCAATAAGCGCAAGAACCACAGCCATTGAACGCACACGAACAAGCGGTACACGAGGAGCTGATTTCCTCTTTCGACTGCTCATGCCGCCGCTCCGGTTCTTTGAGCGATACGTAACCGTGCACTGCGTGCGCGTCGGTTGTGATTGATCTCCCGTAGAGAAGGCCTGATCGCTTTTTTGTTTAGGCGCTTAAGCAACGGCTTGAAAGCGCACCGGCAAACCGGCATTTCCGGCGGACAGATGCATGTCTTTTCCTTGTCGCGCATGAACTCCTTGACCATGCGGTCTTCCAGCGAATGATAGGAGATGACGGCAAGCCTCGCCTCAGGATTGAGAAACGCGAGGACGTTGTCCAGGAATCGTTCCAGCTCTCCCAGTTCATCATTGACCGCTATTCGCAGTGCTTGGAACAAACGCGCAAGCAGATCATTCGGTGCTTTCCGGCCGAACGTTCGCCTATACCATTCCCGGATCTGCGCTGAGCGTCGCAGGGGACTTCTCTCTCCCCAGTCCTTTAACGATTTGGCCATACGGAATGCTCCCTGAATTTCGCCATAATTCCGAAGAACGGCTGCGAGTTCGGCTGTACTCGATCGTGCAATGAGTTCATGGGCCGGGAAACCCCTGCCAGGATCCATCCTCATGTCCAGATCAGCATCCTGCAAATAACTGAATCCGCGCGATGCTTCGTCGATCTGGTGTGAGGAGATGCCCAGATCAAGGAACACGCCGTCAAGGGCTTTGATATGATTGCGGCCAAGAATGGCGTCCAAATCAGAGAAACAGGAGTGTTCAATAATGAGGCGTGGGCGGCACGGGCGGGTATGCTCTCGATTCCAGGCCACCGCCTTGGGGTCACGGTCTATCCCAATCATGATACTGCCGGCATCAAGTCGCTCAGCCATTGCCCAGAAATGACCTCCACCTCCAAGCGTTCCATCAAGGAACACGCCGCTGTTTTTATGCAGGAACTGTGTGAGAATCTCGTCCAGCAATACTGGTGTATGGTATTCATAGGTTTTTCTCATTTTCTGAGAAGCCCTGCCTGCGCCGACTCAAAAAAGACCCTGTCAAAATCCGCATCGCTACCAACATATGCGGCATACTTGCCAGGTTCCCAGATCTCAAAGTATTGTTCGTGTCCAATAAGGGTTACCTCCCTTGTGACGCCGGCAATAGCCATCTGATTGGGCATGAGCGTGATCCGCCCCTGCGCATCAAGGGTCGATTCGGAGGTGGTATCGTATAAGAGTCTCCGGTGGCGCAGCGTTTCCCGCGTTTCCGGGCGGCTGTTGATCTCCGCGACATAGGACTGCCACTGATTAAGAGGATAGGCGCGAAGGCACCCGCCCGGTCCCCGGCAGATAACAAACGTCTCGGCGGCTTCAGGCAAAAGCGATTTGCGGAATTTTGCCGGAACGTTGACTCTTCCTTTTATGTCAACAGAGTATTCGTATTTTCCATGAAAACCGGGCATGGATAGTCTCCCATAATTACCCACTATTACCTAATATTCCCCACTATAATAAATAATAAGGGGGAAAGGTGTCAAGATATTTATGGGATGCAGGATTGGATTTTGGATTGAAAAATGATAAATAATTATGAAAGCTTAACTATATATTGTGGAAACGGCAATCTTTTACCCAATATATTGTATACAATTCTCTTTTTTTATGCATTGCATTATTCAATTTGATTTCGGTGTATTATAATGAGGACGCAGAATTAATGGCAGGAAAATACAGGTGATTCGGTCTTTTATTTTACCGGTTTAAATGGCCGGTATGTTACACACTCTTCTTGTCCTCTTTTTCAGTCATTATGACGCAGGTGAAGAAACATGCTGTCAAGGTCTCAAAGCGGGCTGGCATCCTTTGTTTCAGAGATATCATCGCTTTTCATACCGGCAAGACTGATGAGCCGGGTATCATCATACATGTGCATCGGCGAAGGCGACTTCTTCTCTCCATCTTCGACTGCCGGATCAGGCGTTTCTGAAACGCCATCTTGAAGTTCTTTAAGCTGCTTGGATAATTGCTTCACCTTTGCCCGAAGGGTGTAGTTTTCACTCAGAATAATGTCATATTCCTTGAAAACTGTACGAAGCTTGGTTTTCAATTCATCTATTTCAGAAGCAGAGGAGCTGGTGTCGGTATGCGGTTCAGGCACACGCTGGTGATGAACTACCATTTCAGCAACGAGATTGATTGCTTTCTCAAGTTCCTTGAGCCGGTCGTCGTGCTGTTCAGCCGCCCGGGGTTTCGGAACCTCCTGCCCCGCATTGAAAAGCGCTACCTCTTTGGACAGCTCACTGCTTTTATTGCGCCGTTCAGCGCTTTTCTGGGCATAATAGGCGACAATAAACAAAAATACGGCAAATGAGGTAATCGGAATGAGCCATAATAATTCAATATGCATAACACCTTTTTCGTCTTTATATTACAGCATTAAACGGCCCGATTGTTGAAAAATAAGTATGCTATTCGATTGCAAGCAAACCCATATGTTTGAATATACGACTGGTAGTTGCCTTTTGCCGGAAGATTATTTAGTTTTTTCTTTTTGCCTGACTCACAGGTAGTCCCCAAAAACAGCTTCATTATAAAGGGTTCTCCATGTCGGTTTTTCCAATTATGTCTGTTTCGGGAATAAGGGGCATTGTTGGCGTGACCTTAACCCCTGCGATTGTATCACAGATGGCATTTATACAGACACAAACCTCTGGGGGGGGCAAGATCGTTGTCGGCAGAGATACCCGACCTTCTGGTGATATGCTTGCCCGGGCCGCTTTCAAGGGTATCAGAGCCGGCGGGGGAATACCGGTTGATCTGGGTATTGCGCCCACACCGACCACGTGCGTTGCGACCAAGGAACTTGCCGCCCACGGAGGGATCATTCTCACCGCGAGCCATAATCCGGGCGAATATAACGGGTATAAAATGGTGCACGCCTCAGGAAGACTATATCGATCCGATGAGTGCGAAAGCCTCTATGCCGCTTTCAGGCGAGGCGAGTATCCCACATCCGACAAATTGAATGACTGTGCTGAAACGCCCTCTGAAAGCATTGATGCAGCATCCATCCATGTAAGAAAAATCTGCAGCCACGTCAACCGGGAACTCATCAGTTCCTCTGGAATAACAATAGCCGTTGATTCAATAAACGGAGCGGCCGGGGCAGTCTTCCCTTCCTTGTTCAAAACACTGGGGGTGGAATGGCTCGGTGTGCATACAAAACTCGACGGTGATTTCGTGCACAATCCCGAACCGCGACCAGAACATCTTGCCGATCTCTCCTTGCTGCTCCGCAGCAATTCCAACCTGTGGGGCGGCTTCGCGTTCGATCCCGATGCTGACCGGCTCGCGACCATGGGAGAGCGAGGGGAAGCAATCTCCGAAGAGATGACGCTTGTTTTTGCCCTGCAGAATATTCTTGCCCGCGAACCAACGCCGATCGCAACGAACCTCTCCACCTCCATGCTTCTTGATGATGTAGCGGCACGATTCGGGGTCAATGTTATCCGCACAAAAATAGGGGAAGCCAACGTCGTTGATGGCATGATGCGGCACGACTGTAAGGTGGGAGGGGAAGGCAATGGCGGTCTCATCTATCCGGCCATTTCCCTGGCCCGAGACGGTCTTGCTGCAGCAGCGGTAATCATTGAATTAATGGCGAATACCGGGAAAAAACTTACCACCCTTGCCGCGGAATGGCCGCATTATACCATTGTCAAGGAAAAAATTCCTCTTGGCACCGCGAACGCAACAACGGTCATGCAGCAGCTCGCCGAAAAACTCGCTCACGAAGCAACCGACCGTCTGGAGGGGATCAAAATCATACGGGATAATGGATGGGTCCACATCCGGCCTTCGAATACTGAACCGATCATCCGGTGCTATGCTGAATCCCGTACCGCTGAGGAGGCCAGGTCCCTGGCAACCATGGTGATTAACGAACTTCAGACCATTCTATGAAAACATCGAGCACAAGCGTGTTCTATTACATATTTTATCTGAAAGACGAATTTTTCCAAGGAAGGGAAAGTGGGGTGTGAATAATACGCGGCGCCTGCAAGGGGCTGGGGGGAAAGAAGCGTATACGGTTGATAGTAAAGCGGTTTTATTAATCCTATAACCTTGGTAAGGACTGCAGCATGGACAATCGTCGTGCATGTATTCTCATCAGCGTCATGGTTGCGGTGACGATAACGTACTCTTTTGCCTTTGATCAGGTGATCAAGGGAGCTGCCAAGGTCAAACTTGCGGGTCCCATTACCGACGAACAGACCGCCCAATGCAAGCATAATGCAAAAATGAGGCTCAAACCTGAGATCGTCATGTGGCTCGAAGACGAGAAAGGTGTCAGTATTGACACGAATGAGGTGCTTATCAATCTCCTGTTTGAAACATTCCTCGATTCGTGTGTTTCCCGCGCCAAAGAAGCATCGGAGTTCAAGGAAAAATACTGGACGGTGTCCTATACCCTTCTTCCCGAAGCGCTCGAAGCAGCGCTGAAGGCCTACAACGACCGGATTGAGCTTCTGGCCGTGCATGCATGGAAAAGGCTTGAAAATGCGGTATCATCACAAAACCACGAGGAAGTCTATTATCAGAGCGTTGAAGTTATCGCGTACGCGTCTGCCTACTTGGGACCTCATCTCAAAGTCCAGGATGAGGACCGGGTGATGATTACCGAAGCCAGGCAAATCCTCAAAGCATTTCTCGATCGAATGAGCATCACCTCCACGGGTCAGCTTATCGAAGGAAAACCCGGACGTCTGGCGCTCGCCCCGCCAACACTCACCATCACCATCGACGGGCGCCCCTTTGCAGGGCTCGGTCTTACCGGCTATATTCCCGGCGGATTTGACGTCTTCAACGGCGTAGCGGACAACAACGGAATCGTGCTCCTCGACAATTTCATGATTCCCTTTGTGCGCAACGGAACGCTGATGTACCTTGCGCCAAACCTCGGCCGGGTTCTTAATAATCAATGGCGGGTAGGGATTAAGGATTTCGGAATAACCACAAAACGAGATCTTTCCCAGCCGTTCTTTTTCAAGATTAAAAAACCAACCTATACCCTTCGATTCAAAGCCGTGGCCGCCGATCCGACCGACACCATCCCTAAAGATATCGCATCAGGTGCGATTATTAAAAAATTCCTTACCGATTCGTGCTATCTGAAGCCGGTCTCAGCGGTATCGCAACCCGACCTCATTATTGCTATTGACTGCAAATTTTCAAGTGCCGGTTCAAGCGAAATGGAAACAGGGCAGGCAAAATTCGAGGCAACGGTCTCGATTCAAGCGCCGTTCCTGACGCCTCCCCGTACCGAAGGAGAATTCGTGGTATACGAAAAACGATACGACAAGATTCTGGTCTATTACAACAGCAAGAAAAAAATCGAGCGCATTTCAAGCATACCGATCGGTTCCTTTTTATGGGAAGCAAATGTCAAACTGCGCCAGGCGATCAAGCAGATTCTCTACCGATTATAGCACCCCTCCGGTCAGTGTCGCCCTCACCGGGATTTCAGCATGGAAACATCGTCCTCCATCGCTTCCATGACAATCATATCGTTTTCCCCTGAATCAATCGACCTGAAACCGAACAGTGTTCCAATATGACGTGGCGTTGCCGGGCCCAGAAAATTGATATGAGTTATGTCGCTCCGGTACCACCAGGAGGCGAACGCATCCGGCCCAGGATGGATTTTTGTTCTGATGAGCATCCTGCCTCCGGGGCGCAGTAGGTGCCTGAGGGCGCCCAATTCGCTGTTGAGACATCGCAGGTGCTCGATAACCTCACAGAGCGCGATCGTATCATACGACCCTAAAAGGGCTTCCTTGCCGATCCCATACAGAGGATCGTATGCAGTACAGTCCACTCCCCGCTCACGGAGCAAAGACGTCAGTATGGCATTAGGGCCGCTTCCGAAATCGAGCACTTTGCCAGGAGGATCACATACTCGTACGAGACAATCGGCAACGGTATCTAAAAACGTGCGGTATCCCTCATGATCCGGCTTGTTATCATGCAGGTCATATCGTGCCCTTTCTTCATCAAAAGAGACATGCGACGACTCCGGAACGAAAATAAGATCACACCTGCCGCAATGATAATAGTCTCGTCCTGCATCGGAAATAAAAAGCCGGCATGCAGGGGCATAACATAACCTGCATTTCATGATGGTTTTGCAAGCACTGTTGAAATTGCTGATTTCAAGCCCATACAGATGGCGCGGCTCTCGCTGACTCCTGCGACCGGATCAAGGAGCCCGACGCTGTTGAGCCGTATGTTAAGGAGCGCGGCAAAAAACGCACCTATCCCCTTTGCAGATTCATTCTCGCCGTGGAGGCGTTCATACCGCTGGATGGCTTCTTGTGATCGGTTATGCAGGTATTCGGACAGAGCTTCAGCCATCTGATCAATCCTGTTAAGGAACAGGGTGCTTTCCTGAACAAGCGATCGTTCCGCCGCCAGCGACGTCACAGCGGTCGCCCCACAACCTGGATCAATAACCCTGAGGGCGATTTCTGCGCCGGCAGGATGAAAGAGACCCGGCCCCTCATAGATGAACGGTTCGAGGCCGACGGTGCCGTCCTCACGGATAACGGTACGGCATATATCGCATCTGCTCTGCGTGACGCGTTCGCCTTTGATAGCGGAAAATACGGTTTCCGGATCGATGGTTTTCATGCATTCGCCGGTTTTGCACTCCCGACAAAAACAGGGACGCTCATCACATCTGCCATAAAAAACGTGGTGCCCTTTGCCATACGGCCCTGTCTCTACCGGATTCGTCGGACCGAACAGGGCAAAAACCTTTCTGTCAAGAGCTGCAGCGGCATGCATGACGGCGGTATCGCCGGTCACGCATCCCTGGGCAAAAGGGAGAAGCGCGATGGTTTCTCGAAAGGTAAGTTTCCCTGCCGTTACGACCGCCGCGTTCGAGATCGCGTCGCCAAGCGCCTGCGCCACCGCCTGTTCCGCCGGCGCTCCGGTTACGATCAGCCGATACCCCTCCCCTGCAAGCAAGGAGCCGAGACGGATAAAATGGCCGAGCGGCCAGCGCTTGGAGGCGAATGCCGCGCCCGGCTGGAGTATAAGTATCGGGCCCCCGGCATCCGGCTGCAGACCGTTTGAACGAAGAAATCCCTCGGCCCTGCGGCGCTCATCGCGATGCAGGGCGATGCTTACCAGTCCTGCAGCCGAATCTACCCCGGCGATCCTGCAATACACATCGGTTGCATGCAGCTTATTGTAGGTCCGTGCGAACGGAATCGCATAGAGATACTGGCTCCAGGCATCGTTGAGCGCATGATTTCCCGCACGAAGAAAATGCCGGCCCGCACAAACCGGACAGCCGAGAAGGGCTGCAATAAATGAGGCATACGGGTGCTGTGACAGATTGATACAACGGTCAAAACGCTTCTGCGCAAGACGCTGAACCGTCTCCCTTACATAAGCGACGGCGGACTTCCACTCCGCCGTCCGCGCCTGGTCACGTATCGTTTTGCGCTTAAACCTGTAAATCGCGTCACAGAATGGAGTATTGATCAGTCCCGCTTCAAAGCCCTCTTCAACAAAAAAGGTGATGCGTCCGTCCGGATCGTTGCGCTTGATGCCGGCCAGGACAGGCAGTGCCATGATCACATCGCCGAGATTGTTCGGCAGCATGACAAGCACATCGCTCATTGCTGTTCTCGGGACGAGGAGCCATAGTTGCGCTCCTCATAGGTATACGTGCGCGAAATCGATTCACACGCAAGAAGAAAAAGGTCATCGTCTTCAAGCGGCCGTTTTCCCATTGTGCGGCGAACGGAATCGACACTTTTCAGAAACAGCGGATCGCGCGGGTCATCTGCTGCGCTGGTGTTCATGGTCAAATAGTACCGCTACCTTTCCGGCAGGCCGCACGTTAATAACGACTGGACGAATTCCTGGTTTGTCATCGCGTCATCCCGTATCGCAGTCACACACAGGGCGACGACCGCGAGATCCCTTTTCAGGTCAGTCCACGAATAGCCGGCGTCAAAAAGATGACCGGCAAAAACAGGCAATCCCCGCACATTTTCCGAAACAACGGGAGAGAGTCCATGGTCCTCTGGCATCTCCTCATAGGGATCGATGCTCCTGCAGAAAGCAAGGGTATCATCGATAATCGCCTCGGCGCCTTTCCCCCTTTCCTGTATCTCATTTTCATGGCGGAGACAGAGAAAAAAGCTCTCGCGGATGTCGGAGATCTGCGGCTGGATTTCCACAAGCCGCGCGACGTCAAACGCATGTTTGAGCCGCTGCGCCTCTTTCCCCTTTCCCACGGGTATACCGAGCGTATTGGGCCCCAGTGTCAACAGCTTGTCGCCGATGATGCTTGCGGGCAGCGGCAATTCAACCTCGATGTCGCTCTCATAGAGCCTGCCGCAAACAATCCTCTTCTTTTCGGTTTTATACGGTGTCCGGCGGAGCTGGACATCAAGCATGATCGATGCTTCCGGCCTGTCGTCAATCTGCGGGTTAAAGTAAAGGTAGTAGCTCGCGATCGGCAGCCAGGGTTTGGTCTTGTGCTGCCGTTTTTCCCAACGCACAAACACCCGGTGCTTTTTTACCAGGGAATCAATACAACCCTCAATGGTTTCGCGCGGCTCGTCTGTTGCAATATCGAGATCAATAGAAAACCGCTTCGGTTCAGGCAGAATAAGAAGCAGTGAATTGCCGCCCTTGAACTGGAAGGAAAGCCCGGCCTGCACCAGTTCTGCCGCAAGCTCAAGACAGTGTACCGCCTCTTCTGCGAGCACGGCCGGCGCATTCCGGCGATGCGCCTCAATATGGGACGGTGAAAAATAAAAGGATTTGTCCGCCATATATTCCAGTATACCGTCTATCGCCCTGCGTTGCCAGTTCTTATGATTTATCCCCGTTGCTGCAACCCGATGCAAGGAGCGCGGATAGCGGCCTCCCTCCCCTATTCCACCTTTTCCAGCCGGTACCGGTCGTCCATCCCATTGCTCCTGCACCAGGCGAAAAGGGCTTCGCTCTTTGTTCCATGGATCGCGTCAAAGGGATTTCCCTTCAGATTGGCCGCATCCCGCTCCCCACGTCCCGCTGCGGACGCGCTTGCCACCATGTCCAGTGTTGCCCGGTCAAGGGCCGCAGGATTGGCAGAAACAAGGATGCCGACGTCCTGAACAATAGGCCTGTCATTGTAATCCCAGCAGTCGCAATCCGGAGAGATCGAAAGAGCAAAATTGATATAGCGTGCCTTTCCCTTGTACCGTGCATGAAGAGCCCCTGCATACGCAGCCACTTTTTTCAGAAGCGTTTCGCCATGTGATCCCCATTTGACCCTCATGGCGCCGTAGTTGCATGCTGCAATGCATTGACCGCACCCGACACAGCGATCATAGTCAATAACGGCCTTCCCCGTTTTCATGACAATCGCATTTTTCGGGCAGCGGCGCACGCACTGGCCGCACGCGACGCAATGATCGAGCTTCTGCACCGGTTTTGAAAGCGAGTGGAGTTCGAGTTTTCCCGGCACGGCGGCACCGCCCATTCCCAGGTTCTTAATGGCACCGCCAAACCCCATCTCGCAATGGCCCTTGAAGTGGGAGAGTACGATGAGTGCTTCCGCCTGGCACAGGGCGCTGCCGATCTTTGCCCGTGCGGTTCTATTGCCGGAAATCTGCAATTCTTCATAATCAAGGCCACGAAGACCGTCGGCGACGATAAAAGGGGCCCCCGTGGTCGCCTCACAATAACCGTGCAGTGCCGCTGTCGCACGATGATCGACCGCATTGTGGCGCCCCCCGCTGTACAGGGTGTTGGTGTCGGTAAGAAACGGCTTGCCCAAGCACCTCTTCACCTCGTTGACGACAAGACGGGCGTAATTATGATTGAGATAGGCAAGGTTGCCTTTTTCTCCAGCATGAACCTTGATCCCGACCAGGCCGTTCGCACGTATTGCACTCCCGCAATCGAGCCGCGCAAGCAAACGGTTGAACTTTTTTTCAAGCGAATTTCCCGGTGCGGCATGAAGATCCATCCAGAACACGGTATCCATCAGCTCTCCTTAAAATGATGCATACATGCTTCCGGTTCAAAATATATCATAGATATGCATTACGGCAGCATTCCGGGTAGCTGTTTTTTAGCTTCCGCCACTGCATTTTCTTTATTCTTTGATTTATATTACCATCATCATCCCACAGGGAGGAATTTTCTATACCACCTGAATAAAGGAGGCTTCCGTGAAATGGACATCGTCGCGTATCATTCTTTTCCTTATGTTCGCTGCCATTCCCCTCTTCAGCGCGAAAGCACCCGTTAAAAAGGATATGATTCTGACGACACTTGACGGAGTAGATCTCCTGTTGCGTGCCGACAACACCTGGGAAGTACAGGGCGGGAAAAATATCGATTTCGAAAAAGACTTCACCGTACCCGTCAGCGGCGGCAAAATCGTGCTGATCTCCATGGACGGCACCTGGGGGTATGTCAAGGAAGAAATTCAGGATGAAGAAGTATTGGTGCCGGCGACGTCGATCAGCGGCAAGGGTCATGCCGTATCAAAGGATGTCGCGGTAGCCTCCGCCAAGGCTGAAAAACAGGCGCTCGACCAGGTGAATACCCGGATGAAACGGGCGCTTTCAAAGCTCAAGATAGACCAAAAAAAAATGGCTGACTGCGTCCGGCGCGTCGAAAAGGATGTCGATAAAAAAGATGTGTTCAAAAAGGGCGTCGGCTGGGATGTTTCCATCGTCATCAATCTCGATCGCGGGAGTATTCTGGCAGTTGCCGACTGTTCAATGATACGTAAAAACGACAGCACTGCCGCTCCGGCCGCAAAACCCGGAGACAGCAATCAGGTAAAATAACAGGAAAACCTGTCTGTCGCGCACAACGACAATTAATGTCAGCGTATGAAAATTATTTCTGTCCTCAACCATAAAGGCGGGGTTGGTAAAACCACCTTCACCGGAAGCACGTCGCAGGCGCTCGCGCTCATCGGCTTCAGGGTTTTAGCGGTTGATAACGACAGCCAGCACAACCTCTCTTCACTTCTCGGCGTTGGAGTGAAATACCCCGGTATCCGCGACGTATATACTGCCTCCAACCACAATGCCCCTGAACAGCTGGTCCGGTCCATCCGTAAAACCGAACTCAACGGCCTGCATATCGTCACCTCCTGCCGCGACCTCTGCGAAGCTGACGTGGCCGATATCCTGTCGCTCAAGACCGCCCTTGCCGCATGCAGGCTTGAACGGTTCTATGATTTCATCCTTATCGACAACGGCCCCGGAATGGACCGGCTGCAGGGTGCATCGGTCAATGCCAGCGATGAGCTGTTTGTCCCCACCGAATTGTGCCAGTTCGCCATCGACGGCCTTGTTGAAATGGAGCAGACCCTCAGACAGCGCTATCCGCAGGCGTGTCCCATAACGTACATCATACCCAATTTTGTCAGAAACACCAAGCGACACGCTTCCTTTATAGCGGCACTCCATTCGCTGTTTCCGGAAAAGGTGACCGAAACAACCATTCCGGTGGACGCGGTGTTCGATGAGGTGATAACCAGCGGAAAGATTCTTTTCCTGCACCGGCTTTACTCAAAAGGCGCCGCGTATTATCTTAAGCTCGTGCACGAACTGTTCCAGCTTGATGAAGACAGGATGTGGGAAATGGTAGTGGAAAAACGGCGCGAACGCATCCGGGACGAGGCACGCGCCCGTTTTTTTGAAAAACAAGGAAACGAGGCACCACATGAAGCAGTCTAGGGGCGAGGCGGCATTCGAATCAGTCGATGAGGTGCTGGCCGAAAAAATTGTCCATACCTCCCGGAACCGCGCCAAAAGCCCCTCTGACCGGACCGCTCCCTCTTCCCCGTCCCGTTCTGCAGACGCCCCGTCACCGGACAACCCCGCCGCGGTGAAAAAGAAAAACGGGATGAGGCTCATCATCGGGATGTGTGCCGGTATTCTGCTTCTCGTGATGGGAATCATGTGTTTCAACAGATGTAAAGACAAACGCACATAAAATCCTTTGTTTCCCGTCCTCTGCGGAATCCCCGCCGTTATTCAGGGGTCCGCAGGGGAACAAACAAGGAGTGCATTTACAATAAGGAGTATTTTTTATGCCCGAAGCTGATGTCTCTAAAAAAGAAAAAAAATTCTACGCCGACGTTCCCCAGAAAAACGAGCTTTTTTTCCTGAAAGGTTCGAACAACTATGACTGGGGCATGAAGAACCGCCTCGCCCGCATTTTCAATCCCGTGTCGGGCAGGACCGTCATGCTCGCGTTCGATCACGGCTATTTTCAGGGGCCCACGACCGGGCTTGAGCGGATTGACGTAACCATACTGCCGCTCGCCCGGCAGGCGGACGCGCTCATGCTCACGCGCGGCATCCTGCGGACCGTGATTCCCCCGTCGACGCAGAAGGCCGTGGTCATGCGCGCCAGCGGCGGTCCGAGCATCCTGAAAGAGCTTTCAAACGAGCAAATTGCCGTTGACATGGAAGACGCAGTCCGCATGAATGTTTCCGCCGTGGCGGTCCAGGTGTATATCGGCGGCGAGTATGAAACGCAGACGGTGAACAACCTCACCCGGCTTGTTGACGCCGGCATGCGTGCCGGTGTCCCGGTGCTCGGCGTGACCGCCGTCGGCAAAGACCTGGTGCGCGACGCGCAATACATCCGGCTGGCGGCACGCATCTGCGCGGAGCTCGGAGCTGCTTTTGTCAAGACCTATTATGTGCAGGAAAACTTCGATACCGTGACATCCTCCTGCCCCGTGCCAATCGTGATCGCAGGCGGCAAAAAGCTTCCGGAGCAGGACGCCCTCGCCATGGCATACAACGCCCTTGAGCAGGGAGCCCTTGGCGTCGATATGGGAAGAAATATTTTCCAGTCCGATGTTCCGGAGGCAATGCTGCAAGCGGTGCGCATGGTCGTGCACGAGGGCATGAAACCCAAACATGCGTTCGAACTCTACCAGACGCTCAAAAATACTACGCAGCAATGACACCGCCCCCGCTCGCAGATCTTTTAACTTCAGCGCCTCCGCAGATCAGCGCCGGCATGATAAGCGCCAATCTCATGAATCTCACCGAGGACGTGCGGGTGCTTGCCGACGCGGGCGTCCATCTCCTGCATTTTGACGTTATGGACGGCTGCTTCTGCCCGGCGCTCACTGCTGGTCCTTTTTTCGTCAACGGCATCAAGACGAAGCAGTATAAGGACGTTCATCTCATGGTCGCCGATCCGCTGCCGCTTATCCCGGAATTCGCCGCTGCGGGCGCGGACATCATCACGGTCCATGTGGAATCGGGCCGCTATCCGCACCGAGCCCTGCAATGTATCGGTGAACAAAAAAATGGAAATGATCCGTCACGTCCGATTCTGCGTGGCATCGCGCTCAATCCCGGAACACCGCTCGCGCAGCTTGAACCGCTTATCGATCTGGCGGACCTCATTGTCGTCCTTGCCGTGAATCCCGGATTTTCCGGGCAACGGTTCGATGAGTCGATCTGCCGCAAATTCAAGACGCTCACGGCAATGCTTTCGAACCGTGAGCGCAAGCCGTTTCTTGAAATTGACGGCGGCATTACGAAGAGCACTGTCGAAGCGGCAGCCGCTCTCAAACCCCATTGCATCGTCACCGGCAGTGCGCTGTTCGAAAACGGCAGGATACGGGAAAACGTTATTGCTCTTCAGTCGGTATTGGACAAAGGATAACAGGTATGCAGAACCGCTGGTCAGCACAGGAGTGCGCCGATGTGGTTGCCGCATGCGGAAAGGATGTTCCTCCGCAGCTCGCGGAACAGGTGTACGCCACGCGTCTTCTGGGCGCTGAAGTTGACCTGGTGCTGCATGGCGGCGGCAACACGTCGCTCAAGCACCATACCACCGACCTCCTGGGCCAGAAACACAGTACGCTTTCAATCAAAGCGTCCGGCGCTTCAATGATGCATGCACAGCCACATGATTTCGTGCCGCTTGATACGGACCGCCTGAACCTGCTGCGTAAACACCCGAAGCTCGATGACGACACCATGGCCGCTTTTTTCGGCACTGCAGCCGTGCGCCCTCATGCCTGCCGGCCTTCTATTGAAACGCTGCTGCACCTGTACCTGCCTTTTGCCTTTGTCGACCACACGCATCCTGCCGCGATCCTTGCTCTCACCAACCGCCATGATGCAGCACCATGCTTGCGTGAGGCGTTCGGCACCTCGGTTGCGGTCATTCCCTACGCCCGCGCGGGCTTTGAATGCGCTGCGGCTGCCGCTGAAGCGCTGCGAGTGCATCCGGCAAGCGCCGGGCTTATTATCATGCACCATGGGCTCGTGACATGGGGCGCAACGGCAAAGGAAGCATACGACGCAAGCATCAAGCTGGTGACGCTTGCCCAGACCTATCTTGCCGGGAAAAAAATCCGGTCCGTTTCGAAAGCGGCAACCGTTCCCACCGTCGAACAGGCTCAGGAATGGTATACTTCTATCGCACCGATCGTGCGGGGTTGCCTTTCACCTACCACCGGCGACAGCGATGCTCCGTATCAAAAAATATCGCTTCACCATGCGGTAAGCGATGCGCTCCTGACTCTGCTCGCCACAAAGGAAGCAAGGGAGCTTGTCACCTCAACGCCCGTCACCCCCGACTATCTCATCAGGGTGCGACGGAAGCCGCTTTTTATTGAATCTCCTGCGTGCGATGATCCACAGGCCTTGCGGCGGCAGATCGTGTCTGCACGGGAACGTTATAAAGAGGAGTACCGCACCTATCTGAATCAAACGTCCCCGGAACAAATGCCTCCCGTTGAACTTGATGAGCTGTATCCCAAGATTGTACTCCTGCCCGGCATCGGCGCCATATGCCTGGGAGCCTCTGCAAAAGAGGCGGCACAAGCAGCTGATATCGCGCTCCAGGGGATCACCATCAAGCATACTATCCATGAAACCGGCGGCACCTATGCCGACCTTTCCGACGAACACGCTTTTGATATGGAGTTCCGGTCGTATCAACGGGCCAAGATATCCGGAGAAAAAATCCGTCCCCCGCGCGATTCGATCGTGTTCATCACCGGCGCGGCCGGCGCCATTGGCGCGGGTCTGAGCGCGGCGCTCCTGGAAGCAGGCTGTCATGTTGCCGTTTCCGATCTCCCCGGCCCAGAGCTTGACAAAATGGGAGAAGAACTGCGCCGAGTATTCGGCAGCCACTGCGTACATGCAACCGCAATGGATGTCACTGATCCGAATTCGGTGGCCTCAGGTTTCAGAAGCGTTATCGCGCATTTCGGCGGGCTTGACGCGCTCGTGGTGAATGCGGGGATCGCCCATGTGTCGCCCCTGGCCGACATGGATATCAAAGCGTTCAGGAAGCTCGAACGGGTAAATGTCGAGGGTACCCTCCTCACCATAAAGCAGGCGGCAGCGGTATTCGAGCAGCAGAACACCGGCGGCGACATCGTCCTGATTTCGACAAAAAACGTGTTCGCGCCAGGCGCATCGTTCGGCGCGTACAGCGCAACAAAGGCCGCTGCGCATCAGCTTGGCCGGATTGCAAGCCTGGAACTGGCCCCCTTAGGCGTGCGCGTCAACATGGTCGCCCCCGATGCGGTATTTTCGCACGGCCACTATAAATCAGGTCTCTGGGCCACGGTCGGGCCTGGTCGCATGCGCAGCCGGGGATTGGATGAAGCCGGTCTTGAGGAGTACTACCGGAAACGCAACCTGCTTAAAGCGAAAGTGACGGCCCGGCATGTCGCTTCCGCCGTTCTTTTCTTTCTCTCCCATCAAACGCCCACGACCGGAGCAACTATTCCGGTGGACGGAGGCCTGCCGGATTCAACCCCGCGGTAACGTTATTCAACGGCACTATGGAGGTGCTATCCGGTATCGGTGGTGCTTCCTTCCAATTCCCTGAGTCGTTTGATAATTATGCGGACCAGATTGTTTCTGTTTTGCTCGTCAATGCCAAGAAACTGAATGCCGGTGTTTCCGGCCGGTGCCTCGGATGTCTTGGAGCGCGACCATGCAACGGAAAATTTAGCGGAAAAGAGCAGCTGGCCATTCTCCTGCTGATAGGTCATCCTCACCATACCGCTTGATTTTGGAGCAACCACACCGGGAACAGAGAGTCCCATGCCTCCCATACTGATATTCAGGCACGTGGCTTCCACCGCCGGTTCATCGTTCACCTGAATAACAACCGGCGCCTCTATCGGAACACGGTAATGTTCCCGCTGAACAAACGACATCGACGATCTGTTTCCCTTGCTGCCGCTTCCCCCTGAATCGGTGCTATATTATACAACAAATTTTCGACTTTGTCAGGTATCTTCTTTTAACCTTGTTAATAATCAAAGAATTACCGCTCATGGAAAGACGGTTTTATCCTCTTCACAACGATGTGCGAACCTTACCTTCCTGCCAAGCTCCTTGCCCGTATCACCGTAACCCATGTATTTTATGGAACAATTGCTTGGGGTGTAGTTCAACTGGCAGAACACCAGACTCTGGATCTGGGCGTTTGAGGTTCAAGTCCTCACACCCCAGCCATTTCAATTGCGGATTGTAGAATGCGGAGTGCAGAATAGAAAGCAAAACAATCCCTTTGAAGAGGCGATAAAACAAGTTTAATAGGATGATACCGGAAACGGATAGTGACTTTCAATCCGCATTCTGCAATCATCAATCCGCAATTTTTTGTTTAAGGCGCTATCGTCTAGGGGTCAGGACGGGTGGTTCTCAGCCATCAAACCGGGGTTCGATTCCCCGTAGCGCTACCACATCAAAAGCCTTAAAAAACGCGTACGGTGCGAATTTTAAGGCTTTTTTCTTTTCAGCTCCTCTCGATTCTGGAGAGCCCCTTAAAGGAATTAATGATAATCACATTCGGTATGGGACCTACAAACCTTTCGTGGTGTGACGATCCATTAATAAGCCCCTCTCGCCGAAAGCATCGAAAAGGGCGTCTTGAAAATCAGCTTCAGATCCATCATTAACGACCAGCGCTGGATATAGTTGATGTCCATGCGTACCATGGCGTCGAAGCTCGTGCAGCTGCGTCCCTCAACCTGCCAGATACCCGTAATTCCCGGCTTGACAGGAAATATTCTTTCGAGGTGCCAGTGGTCGTACTCCCTGACCTCATAGGGAATGGCCGGGCGCGGTCCGACGAGCGACATCTCGCCGCGCAGCACGTTTATTAGCTGTGGCAGCTCGTCGAGGCTGGTTCTTCGAAGCAGCGCACCCAGCGGCGTGACACGGGGATCGTTAACCATCTTGAACACCTGCGTTTTTGCCGGCTCGCCCGGGCCGCACGCCGCCCCGGACCCCCGTATATGTTTTCTCATGAACTCCACGTGAACGGAGTCGTCATTATCCGCGTACATGGACCGGAACTTCAGGAAGGTGAAGTGCTTCCCGCCCTGTCCGACGCGCTGCTGCCTGAATAGCACCGGGCCCCGTGAGGTCGCTTTGATCAGCAGCGGAATCATTATAAAAAACGGGGCGAACAGCAGGAGGCCCGCAACACTTCCGATGATGTCGATGGCCCGTTTCATGCCGATGCGGCAGGCTCCGCCAACCGAGGCGCGTACTGAATCCGGGTACAGATGCCTGATAACCCGGCAGTCTTCTTCCGTACCCTCGCCGGGGTATACGATGCATGAAACCTTCCATTGCGCAATCTCTGTGTGGGGAAAGGTGTCGGTAAGGTTATTGAGCAGCTTCTCGCAGATCACCGTTCTGCCGCCTTCGGAACACTCGGTATAGATGATACCGACAATCTGCCCCTGTCGGTACCATCCCTTTATGTCAATTTGACGGCAGGAGGCGGACAGCGCTGAATGGATTGTTTCAAGCGATGTATCCGCCGAGTGCTTTTTCAGCGAAGCCTGCAGATCGACAAGTACCAGCAGAAAGTGTTTTGCGGAGCGCTCTGCGCGTTTGCGTTCGATGGCAAGCATACTCTGGAATTCTTTTTCGTTAAGGAATAACGCCCCGCCGGCCAGGGATCCGCCGGAGCGGCGACGCTCCGGCACAGACCTTCTGCCGCCGAATACGGGAAACCATTCTCCATTCATGGCCGCCTCCCTCTCGATTGTCGGTGGTCCTGCTGCGAACCTATGTGATGGTGTAAATTAGCAGAAGAGCAACTTTTCGTCAACGCAATTTTTCTTGCATCCTGCAAGTTTTCTTGCACCTAAAGAGAGATTTGGACTGGAAAGGAGATGCACGTATTCTCTATTCGCCGCGACCTGTTGGCAATGTTGACAAAAGGTTTTTCAGAGCCCTGCCCTGCCGGAGCGCTGCGAACGAGGAACACCGTTCAAGCGTATCCAGCGATCGCCGGGCGGACAGCAGCAGCTTTTTCCGGTCGATCCGTTCGAGCGACCGCCAGCGCCAATCATCCGACCGAACGTCACCAGCGATATGCATGCCACGCCCAAGATGACGTCCGATGCCAACGGCATTCTTCTCAAGCAACGTTCCCGCCCAGAGCAGCATGAGGTATGCTGACAGCTGCTTGCCGGTAAGCTGCTCGGCGCACGAGCGGTACCGTCGCAGCGTCCAGGTGCCGGAATGCAACTCATTACTCTGCGCGTTCGCGACCGCCGCGAGCAGTTCGAGCGCTGCAACGACCCTTTTGGGGGGAATCGATGAGCAACAGACGAGCCGGTGGAACAGGTTCTGAAGCGCGAGGAGGAGCAGCGGGCCGTCTTTGTCCGGAGCAGCCAGGTAGCCGCATTCATTATCGGAAAGGTCGTCGGATAGCTGGATCGCCGCGTACTGCACCAGCACCGCCGCTCCCCGGTCGAGCAGTTCCCGGCGCCCAAGGCCGCCGTCTGCAGCCGCTTCGTAAACGAACTGAATAAAACCCTCATCGAGTTCGTCGAGTGTCGCCAGCAAACCTCTTCTCAGCCGGGGCGGGGACCGAAGACCGGCGATCAGCCACAGGAGCCGCGTGCGCAGCAGGCCGGCGCTCATATTAACCTTTCGTCAATCTTCAGCTTCACCGTGACGACCGCCCCGGCGCCGCCACTCCTGTTGCCGCGGATCAGCGAGCCGTTGTTCGCCTTGAGTACACGCAAAGCGGTGTATAGCCCCAGGCCGGTACCGTGCTTCTTGGTTGTCTGGAATCCCGTCAGCGGCCCAGCCAGCTGCACCGGCGTGAAACCGGGTCCATCGTCGGTTACGATGATCAGGAGTTCCCGCCCGTCTGGCGACAGGCTCATGCCGGTTTCGACCCTCGCGGCCGCGGCAGTACCGTTGCCCTGGCATGCGTTGATCACCAGATTGTTCATCACCCTGCGCAGCGCCTCGGGTCCGCCGAAAAACGGAATCTGCACGCCGGCGAACGCGGCGGGAATAGAGTTGACAAAGGCAATACCCGGAAACTGCCGCCTGGCCGCCGCAAGGACCTCCCTAACCACGTCGGCCGGCGCTACCGCGGCCGACTCGGGGTCGTTTTGCCGGGCCGACTGCCGCGCTTCGGAAAGAATCGTCTGCAGACTCTTAAGACTGGTCAGCAACATCTCCGCTACATCCGCGGCCTCGCGAAGCTTCTCGGCCGTGAGAGGCTTGGATCGTGCCAAGGACACAAACTGCGGCATCATGAGCAGGAGCCCGGACAACGCGTTACCCGCATCGTGGCTGCTCCCCCGCAGCTCTTCGAGGGTCTGCGAGATACGCACGATGGTGCGTGTGCGATCCTGCAGGATCTGGGCGTCCACCGCCTCGCGCAGAGCCGCCTGCTCGGTTCGCTTGTAGTAATCGCTGCGCGCGAACAGGCCGAGCAGAAGGTTTGTCCCAAGCGCCGTTGGTGCCGCAATACTCATTATTGCCACGTGGGCGGCGTCGGTGTTCAGAAAAAGGCCGCATGATGCCGCAACAACCGACGCCATGATCGGGAAGGGCAACCTGATGTCTGAATGGAATAGGTGCCCGTGAAAAGAGGCCAGCAGAACCGGAAACGCGGCCATGACCGTTGCACCGGGAAGCGAGGAGAAAGCGACAAGCGACCACATATAGAACTGAAACAGCGCGGCTCCCAGAAGCGATATCCATCCGAATGCGGCGGAGGAGAGTTCCTCCCGGCGTTCGAGGAAATCCATGACCATTGCGGGAATAAGCGCTGCGATAAAACAGAGCGATGCGGGAATGAACCTGAGAGAGAAAAAATCACGCGGGCCCGGGACAAGGCCTGCCACGGCCATGCCTGAAAAACCGATAATGGCGGCGATAGCGACCGCTGCCCGCGAAGTCGTGGTCTTCCGTTGTGCCGGGTCAAGCGAACGGACCCAGTCGTCGAAGGAGGCTTTGATCTTAGTGATAATACCACGCACTGGACATTGACAACGCTATATATACATCACTCTGGCGCCCTTTGCCGCATTTCGTCGGTTGGTCTCGGCGATCGCCGTACGCAAGAGCGCGTCGAGCTTTTGCGCCACGGACTTCTCGTACGGGCCGGTTACCTTTATAGATGAAACCGTCGCTCCGGCGAGCACCTTATGAATGGCGTCAACCAGCGGCTTGACCTCTTTCGAAAGCTGTTGCTTGCCGATCGATCCCTCGAGCAGGTTGCACTTCCCCGCCGCTGCCAGGTACGGCCCGAGCGATTTGACCACACCCAGCCTCCGAGACGTGCTTGCCGTTCCTGACCGTGACTGCTTTTTGTAGATACCGCTTTTCATGGCGCTCTCTCCTTTCAAACGTGATGGGGTGAAACGGACTGAGCTGATAATTGGAAATCCTTAATGAGCTGCTGGACCGCCTGTCGCGAGATTGCGAGAAGCCTGGCCGCCTGAACACGGTTACCGCCGGAACGCGCCATCGCCTGCTCCAGCATGGTCTTCCGAACCCGCCGCACCATCTCGTGGTATGACCGCCGGCCGACCTGCGATGCGACCAGATGGGTCATGTCCGGCGGGTCGGCGATGATCGCCTCGATGGTGGCGATGAAACGGTCGAAATCCAGTGGCTTGGGAATGTACACCAGCACCCCGGCCTGAGCGAGCCGGAACGCCTCGATGGGAGATGCCTTGCCGCTGACGGCGAGCATGAGCGGCGCCGGCAGCATTTTCGACGCGGTCTCGATGACCCTGACGCCGGAACCGTTTTTAGGAAGGCGGATGTCGGCAATGAGCAGCTCCGGATTCTTGGCGAGAGAGGCGATTGCTTCCTGCTCAGTGGAAACGCTGGTCACCTCCGCACCCCAATCGCTGAGCGCGCCGCTCATCGCCTTCCTCAGGAGAACGTCATCCTCGACGATCAGAACTCTCATCGCACCAACATCCTTGATTCGAACGCATAGGCTGCCGGGGTGGGCTATCTGAAACGGGAGATAATATACAAACGGGTACGCTGGATTTCAAGCAACATCAATAAGATCGAGAGGTTTTTCGTTTTGCATGTTCTTTTCTGTTCCCGGGCGCACCACCACCAAAAAGAGGAAGGGGCGTTTCCGCCCCTTCCTCTCAAACTCTTGTCCTGCGCAAAATACTACTTCTTTTTCTTCGCTACTTTTTTCTTCGCTACCTTCTTTTTCGCAGGTTTCTTCTTAGTTGCCATCAACGACCTCCTTTGGGTTAGTTGGTTTAAGAAGATACATTACTATAATACTACATACCGTGTTTAATGTCAAATAAAAGCACAGCATATTGTATCAATTGTCAGTTTAAATAAAAATTAAACTGCGGTTACATTAAAGCCTTTAAATAACCCTTTCGCCTACAACCAGCATAAAAAAAAGGTTTCACGGGCATTGTTTGTCAAATAATAATTTACACAGGAATATTTTTTCAATAAAAAAAATTTGTCCGCTTTTCGGCGTCGCGCATGTCGCTCAAAGTATTCGAAGGCAAAAAAATAACCGGACGTTTTATCATGACAGGAGTAATGAACAGAACGCGGTTGCCGCGATAAAAAAAATCAACGTGCATTGAAGCACGATTCCAAGATAGTATTCGAATCGCAGACCAGAAAAAATCGGATGCTTTTTTCGAAAAATGCGGGAACAGGGATTAATGTATTTTATTCTGCTTCAGCACACCCATCACCGTATCAAGAAGGAAAAATGCGATGAGCACCAAGGCGGACACCGGATGGGTAAACACGAAGATCGCTAACATCGGCACGGCGCAGATCCCCGATAATGCCGTGACAACCATACGATCGCCAACATTACCGGACTGCAATCTGCGATCGACGGAAAGGCGGGCACTGCGAATCCAACATTCACGGGAAATGTCACCCTGAGCAGCGGAACCGGTCTGGTGGTGAATCCGGACAATACGGTGGATTACCGGAGAGCGGTGACGATAAGGAACGGTGATCTTACATGTGGTCATGGTTTCAGAATATTCACTGGAGCAATGGACGGCATCAGGAGGCGGTGAAAGAACAGAACACAATCGTCAACAAACAGAACCAGGAAATCAAGAACCTTAAACGCGATCTTGCAGCCTTAAAAAAACTTCGATATCATGCCCCGTAAAAAATTCCGCAACCGGCATTATGCCCACTGGCTGGTGAGCCACATCTCTCTTCAGGAGCTCAAAAGGGTCATTCCATCATATCTCAAGGGAATCACCATTGATGTCGGATGCGGGGAAAAACCGTACCGTGATTTTTTCGCTCCCTACGCTGAAAAGCATTATGGAATTGATTTCCCCGGCATGCTGCACGACAAGCGTTTGGTTGATCTGTTCGGCTTGGCGGATGGATTGCCGTTAAAAGACCGGTCCGTTGACACGGTTTTTGCATCGGCTGTTCTTGAGCATCTGGAGGAACCAATTGAAGCCATCAAAGAATTCAACAGGGTGCTCAAGCCCGGCGGTTGCGTTATTGCTACTGTTCCACTGTTCTGGCACGTGCATGAAGAACCGCGGGATTTTTTCAGGTTCACGTCCTACGGTATCACACACCTTTTTTCCAAGGCCGGGTTTTCCATCGAAATCATCAAACCGATGTCGGGGTTCTGGGTGACCTTTGGTCAGCACCTTTCCTACATGGTGTTACGGTTTCATAAAGGACCGATAAAACTGATCCCGGTGCTGCCGCTGATTGCACTGCTGATTCAAGGGATGGGATTTCTGCTCAATACCATTGACCGGTCCGAGCGCTGGACCTGGGCGTATCTTGTCGTGGCCCGGAAAGATTAAGAACGTCTATGCCTTCGCACAACTACAACAAAGACCTCAACCCGCGCCTGTTCGGGACAGATCCGGCAGGCAGGAGCGCCTCTTCTGCGCCTTCTGATGCCCCGCGTACGCGGCAGAAAACGCATGTACAACAAAAGTGCGTTGAACTTGCTTTTTTAAGCGATCACACTCGTTGGATAAAGATCCGCCCCATCAATACCCGGCAATCTTCTTCCACATCCTCCATTTCCCCTTCTCCTCTTCCATAGAAACAATGCAGATCCCTTTCGGCACCTTGAGCGCGACAGGATCACGGGAAACGGCAAGGGAAGCAATGATCTTCCCTGAGAGCGAATACACGGTCAGCGAATAACTGCCGTGTCCGGGTGGCACAACCCGCAACGTGCCGTTGTCTGACAACAGAAAGGGTCGTATGACTGATGCTCTTTTGACCGTATTGTCCTTATCGATAGCGACATGCGGAGTATAGAGAACGGCTCTCTTCAGCGTATCGAGCGGCAGTGCCGGTGTCTCGCTGTTCCTGAATATGGCAAAAACAGTATCTTCCTCCGGAAAGGTCTCCAGAATCCCGTTGTCTGCCGTCGCACTTCCTGAACTCGTTCTTTTCATCATGGCTGAAAAAACCATGTCGTTTTGACTAAGCTGAACGACCTCTCTTTCACCTGAAAAAACTGTGGTTACCTCGACCTGCACATTGGCGTATGAATAGCGGGCATCACCGGAATCAAACGTGAACCTGAGTTCTATGGAATCCATAGCCTGGGACATGACCGTGATCGGAGCGCCGTTATGCAGAATCGATAGGTTGCGGTCCCAGAAAGATATCTGTTTTCCCGGTCCTGCAGAGGAATTGGCAGTCCGGCTGACAAAGAAATTGAATGAAATTATCGAATCAAAGGACGACGCCGAGTCCTGATAGTTAACCGTACCGCTGAACGATGTTACGGTCCCGGTCAAGGGAAACAGGCCGGTAAAGGTAAAAGATGAGTCGGTGTTTGCCCAATTCGAAGCGGTTTGCGAGCTGATGATGATCGTATCCGGAAGCGCCCGCACCTGCTGCCGAATGGCATAATACACGCTGTCCCTGACAAACGACATGAGCGCGTCAAAGTCGGTGACTTGAAATGGCCAGATGCTGCTTTTGAAATTAGTCGCGGAAAAGCCATTGGCTTTTATGTTGTTTGTCATCGTGACCAGACTGGTTGGGGCAGTACCTGAACTGGTGAAATAGATCGTGAATGTTGTCGGGCAATCTTCGCCGTTAATATATGTAGTCCCTCCAGCCGTCTCCTCGCCGTCAGACAGAAATATGATATATTTGCACGCGTTCTCCCGCTGTGACCCTGCCAATACCTGTTTCGCCGCGTTAAAAGCGAGCGTGATATTGGTACCCTCCCGCGGCCAGGTCGACGGCTCGTTGCGCAGCTCGATATATTCCCGGTTGTTATTCGTATCAAGTTTTCCCTCAAGAAAGGTTTTAAGAAGGTCGAGGCCGTATTGGGTTCCGTACATCCGGTTCAGCACTTTGAGCGGCATGAAGCCGTCGTTCTGGGCACTGCCCGAGTACTGTCCGAAAATATCCGGATGGTCGTCATACAGGAAATACAGGCCGTCCTTGAAAACCACGTATCCGACTTCAGCAGTCGGATATTTGAGAAATATCGTATCAAGCAGCGAGTAGGGTACGGTAAACCGGTATCCCTGCGGATCGTTCATTCCGGCAGCGGTCGACATACTGGTCGAGTGGTCGATGAGAAAGCATATTGCCGGCGTGTCCACGATCGAGTCGACAATGTTGATGTCGTCAATAATGACGCGCTTGTCCATGGCTATGATCGTGTCTGAAACAAAAAGAGTATCGCCGTTGAGCTGGTTTATAGGCGTGTATTGGAACTTCCCTACGATTTCTCCTGCAACATCCATAACCATGCAAATTGAAAAAAGCGCAAACCCTATTCCGATCAGACCGATCTTTTCGCATATAGATTTCCCGGCCATATTCATGCTTTCCTCCAGCTATGAGTTGAAAATGAAGCGCGTGGTGATGGCTGCAGTATTACAGAAAATAATACACTTCACCCCGGCTATTTGTAAAAATCTCCACATTATAGTTCACTCCTGTGAACGCTTTCCCCATCCTTCGCCGCTTGAATGCGTGATGCGTTGTGATGATTCCTCACGCTTGATACGCTGTTTGAATCCCACCCTATTTATAGGATACCAACTTTTTCCGGATTATACAACCCTCCTTTATCATATTATTGCACTTTTTTGATCGTAAGAAAACCATACAAACACCCTTTGGAACCTTGAGCGAAACAGTTTCCCTGGACACCGTGCGGGAAGCGATGAGCTTTCCTGATAACGAATAAACCGTCAGAAAACAGGCTTCTTTTCCCGGAGGCGCGATACGCAACATGCCGTTGTCGGCAAACAAAACAGGCCTGGTTCCAGACGCCTTTCTCATCGCATTGTCATGAATGATTTCTGCCGACGGATCAAACGGAATTGCTATCTTCAGCGTATCAAGCGGCAGTATCGGTGCTTCGCTGTTCCTGAAAACAGCAAGAACCGTATCGCCGTCAGGATGGTTTTCCAGGATGGTGTTGGCTGGTGCTGCTGAAGCCGAACTTGTTCTTTTAATCAGGGCTGAAAAGGTCCTGTCATTGCGGGATAGTTGCACAACCTCGCGGTCGCCGGTATTGACCGTCCTCAGCTCGACGTATACATTGGTGTAATTGTAGAGAGCATCGCCGGGATCAAAGGTGAAGCGGAGCTCAACAGCGTCCATTGCCGGGGTAAGGTTGGTGATGGAAGCATCGTCATAATAAAGAGAGAGGGTGCGGGACCAGAACCATGAATTGATGCGGGAACTATCGAGAATGGCATCACTTTGTTTTGCTATGAAATCAATACTTAACGCCGTGTCCTTATCTCCCTTCATCAGATAGTGAACCTGTCCATTGAAAGAGGTACAACCCGATTTTAAAGGAAATACTCCGTCAAACGAAAAAGTAGAATTTAATTGGTTCCACGTGTATGCACGTTGTCCGTTAAGGATAATTGAATCCGGAAAAACAGGGCGAATATAGGGCCCGATATTAATACTGTCCTTTAATAAATTGACCACATATGATACAGTGACATCCCGGAAAAAACAGATAGTGCTTTTAGGATTGGAAATCGAATATCTGTTATTTCGGATATTTCTGGTCATGGTGATCAGATCATCAGGCATGCTGTCACCATTTTCCGTCAAAAAAAGCGTAAAGGTGGCTGGAACGTCAATTCCCCGGATGTAACCGGTATCTCCTGCATGCATTCCATCACTGATAAAAACAATATAGTGGCTTGTGTGAGGCCGCGTTGAACTGTAAAAAGCCTCTTTTGCTACGGAAAATGCGGCGGTAAAATTATCACCGCCCCTTTCTCGCGGATAATACTGCAATTCCGCATAATCCGTCACGTTTCCAGGATTATAGGGAGGATCAAGGGGTACAAGATGGGTCTGCAGATATGATTGTAAGATTTCTTTGCCGGAACGCTTTGGAAACCGGGAATCGACGTTATAAACGCCGCCCAACTCTAACAAGGGCATATAGGCCTGGACCCCGGCTCCATATGATGCGAAAATATAATCGCTGGTATCGGCTAAATACATGCTTCCATCAAAGATGGCATACCCTATCTCCATGGTCGGATATTTAATGCTAAGAGTATCGATTACCGAAGAAACAAAGCTGAAACGGTTTCCATAACGGTCATTTACGAGCAAGCCGGAATTATCAAACGACATGCTTGGTGAATGGTCAATAAGAAAAAACACGGCAGGAGTATCTATTATAGAATCAGCATAAAAGATATTCCATACCCGTACCTTATTCGACATTGCCACCATGTTATCCGTTATATAAACGGTATCATTTTCAAATTCAAACAGGTCATAACCACCTTTAAAATTCCACATCCCCACACGCCCGGCAGAGGAAAAGGTGATCATGCAGGCTATAATAAAGCACGCTGTTTTCATGATATGATGCCTTTGCTGTATCAAGGAAGCCTTTCGCGTTCCCTGTATAACAAATAGGATTATGCAGTACCTCCAAGGAAGGTTTTTTACGAATAATCAAGAACTAATGAATACAGATGCTGGTAGTTCCTGGGTCATACCTGCCCATCAGACGAAAATGTCTTTTCGCTGCTTGAAGATTTCCCGCTCTGCTCGAAATGACATGCACTGGTATATTAAAAGCACAAATTACCGTTATCGTCCCTTTCCTTTAAAACTTTAATTTAACAACTCAGCAGGCTTTTTCTGCCTTTCCCACGGCACACTTTTCCATTCTTTTTTTACCTCCCTCCCTATGATTCCCTTGTATTTCAATGTCTTATTCGTTGGCACTCCCCTTGCGTTTCACTAGTGCGCCGAACGGAATCGGCGAAAGGATTCGAACAATGCAGACGCAAGGGATCAACTCTTCTTTTCCAGGCCCCAAGGCCTCTCCGGAACAGATACAGAAAGTCGCAAAGGAGTTTGAGTCGATCTTCACATCGATCATGCTCCGTTCCATGCGCAATACCGTGGGCCAGAATCCGCTCATGCCGGCCTCATTCGGCGAAGAAGTGTATACCGACATGCTTGACAGCGAATACGCTAAGCTGTTCGCGAACAACGCGACCATGGGCCTGTCCGATCTTATCATACGGGAACTTGAGCGCCAGGAAAACCGCTCCAGTCCGCTCAAGGCGCTCCAGAATCTCAAAAACAGCGGCAATCCGTGGGCAACAGATCCGCGATTCGTGGCGCAAACGCTCAGCAAGGCGGACGCTGCCGCGAAAACAGCGGCCGGCCAAGCCAGGAACGTCAACCGGTGGCAGCCGCTCATTGAACGGGCAAGCACGCTTTTCGGCGTTGACAAGCATCTTATCTCGGCAGTCATTACACAGGAATCAGGCGGTAATCCTCGTGCCGTTTCAGCAAAGGGTGCAAAGGGACTCATGCAGCTCATGGATACTACGGCTGCTGACATGGGGGTCTCTGCGCCCTATTCACCTTGGGCCAACATTACCGGAGGAACGAAGTATCTGCGTCTCCTCCTGGACAAATTCGACGGCAACGAACGGCTTGCGCTTGCTTCGTACAATGCCGGTCCTGCCGCTGTGGAACGATACGGCGCGGTGCCTCCCTACCGGGAGACCCGGAACTATGTGGAGTCGGTGCTCAGTCTGAGGCGCCACTTTGCGATCCTTTCATCCAAGGAGGGTGAATGAACTCGACCGATTGTGCCTATGAAGAATTGGAAGCGATCCTGACAAGGGAGTGTGATGCTCATGAACAGCTTCTGACCGCTGCCACGAAGGTAAACAGCGCGATCAAGGAGAGCGACCTTGCCACGCTCCAGAACCATACGTCGCATCTGGATGCAAAGGTGGCCCAGATTGAGCAGATCGAGCTTCAGCGGACCGACTGCTGCAAGGCGCTGTCGCGCAGCCTGGGGATTGACCGCACGCCGGTCAGGCTCACGGCGCTCATCGAAAAGGCGCCGCCGCGCTTCAGGGACACGCTGTCACGCCTGCACCGGTCGCTCAGAAGCGTGCTTGAAAAAATATCGAACATCAACGTATCGAACCGCGTTCTGCTCGAAGAGGGACTTGAGCTTGTGCGGGGCAGGTTCTCCTTGATCGCCACGCACCAGGAGCGATTTACCCAGTACCGCCAGGGCGGCCGGATCTCGGGATCAAAAACGATGCTTCACCCCTTCATCAACCAGACCATCTAAAGGAAGCCGGGTATGAGCCTTTTTGGCATTTTAAACATCGGCACCCGCGGCCTGAACGCGTCCCAGCTCGCCATGAACGTGACGGGCCAGAATATTTCGAACGCGGACGTGGAGGGGTATTCACGTAAAAGACTCAACCTGGCGGCGGATTACCGGTGGGACCCGGGCTACGGGCAGATGGGCATGGGCGTGGACGTGATCAGCATCGACCGCATGCGGAGCGCGTTCATCGACGAGCAGATCCGGCGCCAGAAACAGGAAGCCGGGATTTTCGAAGAATACAACTATTCGCTCGAAGGCATCGAGAACATCCTCACCGAGCCGAGCGACACCGGGCTCCTGCATTTCATTGACCAGTTCTTTGACGGGTGGCAAAACCTGGCGAACAATCCGGCCGACATCTCGGCCCGCACCATGGTGCGGACCAATGCCGAAATCCTCATTGACGTGTTCCACAACCTGAGCGCGGAGCTGCTCAACCTGCGGCAGACGCGCAACGATGAGATCAGCCAGCGCATCAACAAGATCAACGAGCTCTCGGAAAAGATCTTCAACCTGAACCTTGAAATCGGCGCGATCGAGATCACCGGCAACAGAAAGGCCAATGACAGCCGCGACAAGCGTGACGAACTGGTCAAGGAGCTGTCCGAACTCATTGAGATATCGATCATTGAAAACGAGCGCGGCCAGGTCACCATCACCACGTCGGGCAGCATTCTGGTGTCGCCGGTGGATTTCCAGAAACTTGAAACGTTTACCACGACCTTTCAGATGGCTGACGGCACCCAGCATACGGACATCGGCATCAGGTTTGCCAATTCAAAACGTCCCTACTATCCGACCAAGGGCCAGGTCAAAGGGCTTTTCGACTCCCGGGATGTGATCATCCCCGAGTACCAGCAGCGGCTTGATGAACTTGCCGTGGCACTGGTGGAAAAGGTCAACGAGCTGCATCTGCAGGGATATACGCTCCAGGGATACAGCGGCATCACCTTTTTCGACCAGGATGTCACGGGGGCCTCGGACATCACGCTGGGGCCGGCGATCAGAAACGATGTCAAGAACATCGCCGCGGCATCGGCCGGCGAGTCATTGCCTGCCATAACCAATTCGATACCGGCCGGAAGCCACAACTTCGGCATGCCGCCGGTGCAGCTCTACCGCGATCCCACCGCGGGCACGCCGGTTCCCGCCCGGAATATCGTGCAGGGCACGGTCACGGTATCGAACGGGTCGGTACTGCTCGTCGAGGACGTGGACTACCATATCGATTACATCAACGGCACGATCCAGATGCTCCACGCCGGATACGATGCCGACAATCTTACCGTCGATTTCGAATACCGCACGAACGCGTTTGCCGGTCCGGGCGACAACACGAACGCCATTGCCATTGCAAAGCTGCGCGAGCAGCTCACCATGAACCGGGACGTGATCGGCAATCCCACGTCCACGTTCGCGGAGTACTACAGTTCGCTCATCGGCCGCCTGGGCCTGAACCGGAACGCGGCCCAGTCAAACCTTGACACCCGTGAATTCCTGGTGCGCCAGTACGAGCAGCAGCAGGACTCGATCGCGGGCGTTTCGCTCGACGAGGAGATGGCCAACATGGTGAAATTCCAGCACACCTACCAGGCGGCCGCGCATCTGATATCGGTCACGGACCAGATGCTCGACGTTCTGATGAACATGTAAGGAGACCGGCGGAGGGACCTATGCGCATAACGGCAAATCAGATCATTAAAAACATGGTGCATGTGATCAACGACCGGTTCTACGATTTGAGCCGCCTCCAGGAGCAGATGTCGACCGGCAAACGGCTGTTGCGGCCGTCCGACGCGCCGGTTGACGTTGCCAATGACCTCAAACTGAAGACCAAGCTCGCTGAAATCCAGCAATTCAGGAACAATATCGAGGACGGACTCGCTTACATGAGCGTGACCGACACGGCCATGATGAGCATGACCAGCCTTCTGCACCGCATGCGCGAACTCGCCATCGAAGGTTCGACCGACACCATGTCGATCAACGAGCGGTTTTATATCAACAAGGAGGTGGAACAGCTGCTCAGGCAGATGGTCGCGCTGGTCAATACCCAGTACAAGGCTGATTACATTTTCAACGGGACCGAGACCAAAGTGCCGCCCCTGCTCCTGCAGAGCTCGGCCGGAAATACGCCAGAGGATTACAGCGATCTTGCCATGGCGTATTACAACGCGGCCGGCGGCGCGGTCGGCGATACGTTCCAGCTTTTCAACGGGTTTGACGACTCCCCCATCACCGATATCATCCCCGGGACCTTTACCCTGCAGGTCGGCACAACCACCTATGTCGAGAACACGGATTATACCATCGATTACAACAACGGCACCATAACGATCCTGAACCCGGCGCTCCTGGTGGACGTGTCCCCGGGCTCTGCCAACTATGCGTATGGCCAGTTCAGGATTTCGTTCGATTATCTGACAAAAGGCAAGGACATTTACGGTACGGTCGTCTCAAACCACGGCCAGGTCCTCCGTGAGATCGAGACCGGCATCACCATGGCCATCAACATTTCGGGGGACGAGTTCCTCAACGATCCGACCACGGGTTCGAACATGCTGCAGACCATCATTACGCTCGGCCAGGACCTGCTGCAGGACAACCGCGACGGCATCGCGGCGGCGATCGACCGGCTCGACACCGTGTTCACCGCGGTCCTGTCGGCACAGGGCAAGAACGGCGCCCGCGTGAACCGGTTCGAGACCACCCTGGCGCGCAACGAGGGGCAGTTCACCAACACGACCGAACTGCAGGCGAACCTTGAAGACGCCGAAATGACGAAAACGATCACGGATTTCATGAACACGCAGAACGTTTACAACGCCGCGCTCAAAACCGCGGCGGGCGTGATTCAGCAGTCGCTGGTAAACTTCCTGTAATGCAAAGGAACCACGAATCATGAGTGCACGGAAGCGTATAACGGTCAGGATGACGCAAGGGAATGCAGTACGGCCGACAAGAGGCCGGCTGCAGGGAAGCGCTCAATAAGGAGGGGTATATGCCTCGGATCAACCACAACATTCCTGCGATGATCACCGGGAATTCGCTGCGCATCACGGAACGGCAGGTCGCAAAATCGCTCGAACGCCTTTCCACGGGACTGCGTATCAACCGCGCTTCGGACGACGCCGCCGGTCTCAGCGTTTCGGAGCAGCTCCGTACGCAGGTGCGGGGCCTCAATATGGGATCGCGCAACATTCAGGACGGTATTGCGCTCATCAACATCGCCGAGGGCGCGCTCATCGAAGTAGAAAACATGCTGCAGCGGATACGCGAACTCGGCATCCAGGCCGCCAATGACACCTTGACTTCGGTCGAACGGAGTTATATCGAAATCGAGGTGACCCAGCTCCGCAGCGAGGTCGACCGTATCGTGGAAGGAACGCAGTACAACAGCCAGCAGCTGCTCAACGGCACCAATCCCTGGGGCACGGCGCCGGGCGGCGTGCTGCATATCGGACCGAACAACAGCGCAACCGCCGACACGATACAGTACCGGATCTCGCCGGTCGACGCCACGTCGCTCGGGATTGACCCGGTCACCATGACCACGCAGACCGATGCGACCGCCGCCATTACCACGCTGGACACGGCCCTTCGCAGCGTCAATGAACTGCGGGCGAACCTCGGCGCCATGGTGAACCGGCTGGAGCACGCGCTCTACAACCAGGAGAACCAGGAGCAGAACATGCAGGCCGCGGAATCGGTCATCAGGGACACCGACTTCGCCGTTGAAACCATTGAATTCACGAAAAACCAGATACTCACGCAGTCATCCACGTCCATGCTCGCGCAGGCGAATATGCTGCCGCAGAACGTGCTCAGCCTGCTGGGAGGATAAAAAAAATGCAGATTGTAGAATGAAGATTGAAGAATGAATAATGCATCAACAGAGCTTCCGTATTGCTTTCAATCTGCAATCTGCAATCAGCAATCTTCATTTTCCAGTTTGACACCTGAGTCGCGATAAACGATTTTTAAGTTCGGGGAGATTCTTTTACGCCGTGGAGCCATTACGCTATGGGTGATTTCTATAAAAATCTTGTGTATTCAAAAGAAGATATCATCTCTTTCCCTTCAGGCATTCCCGGATTTGAAAAAAACAAGTCGTTCGTTCTGGTTTCCATTCCCGATTATGCGCCGTTTGAATGGCTGGTCTGCGTTGACGGATCGCCGCTGCGGTTTGCGGTCATCAATCCGCTGATGTTCCGGCCCGACTATGAGCCGCATATTGAAAAAGAGCAGCTTGCCGACCTCGCGATAGCATCTCCCGAGGACGTGCTGCTGTTCGTCATCGTAACGATCAATGAAAACCCGCTCGAATCCACGGCAAACCTGATCGGACCGATCATCATCAATAAAAACAAACGACTCGGCAAGCAGATCATAATTGAAGGTGATCGATACACCACACAGGAACTCATCCTGAGAAAGCCATAAAACATGCTCGTCCTCACAAGAAAGCTAGGGGAATCAATCCGGATAGGCGACAATGTGATCGTGAAAATCGTCGATCTTGATGGACGTCACGTGAAGCTCGGCATCGACGCGCCCCGAAGTATCGCGGTAAACCGTGAAGAGATTTATGAGCGGATACAGCGTGAAAACAAAGCGGCAGCAACAATGAAAGACCAAGGGGTACAGAATATAGCCGCTGCGCTGCGCAAGGAGAGCCAGGAAGGTCAAACCGGTCCGAAAGTGTAACAGCGTTGTCTGCAGCTCAGGCAAGTTCCTGCATCAGAATATGCGTCGTCTCATCCGCAGTGTTGAACCAGAAAATCATCCGGTCATTTTCAACCGTGAAACAGTCTCTGATGCTCTTCTTTGAGCTGCACGGATAGATCTGTTTATATTGCTTTTTCGCCCTAAGGATCAGCTTTTGTTTCAGTTCGTTCATTATCTGCCCCTCTTTTTGCCTTTACACTATATGTATCGGTATTTTTCAAAGAGGGGTTTAGCGGTTAAACCAGCGGCATTTCATTGATTTTAAAGGTGATCGCCCGGACATGAAAAAATCACCCGAAAAAAACGTTCAAAAAGCCCCGGTATTTGCCCTGACCATGGGCGATCCTGCGGGAATCGGCCCTGAAATAGCCATAAAAGCGCTCCTGTCCAGAAGGCTTTGCCACGTCAGAACCGTCATTATCGGCGACCTGGATGTCCTGCTTGTAACGGCCAGGAAAAACAGGATGGACGCGGCGTTTAACGCGGTCTCCGACATCCGAACCTTCTATCCCGGCGTGCTCAATGTTCTGGACATGAACAAGGTACCTCTCAACCGGTTCAAGCCGGGCAGGGTCTCCGCGCTCTGCGGCAGGGCCGCATACGCCTACATTCTCAAGGGCATCGATCTTGCCAAACAAGGCGTCGCTGCCGGCGTCATCACCAACCCGATCAATAAGGAAGCGTTTAACATGGCGGGTATCAACTTTCCCGGCCATACGGAAATTTTCGCCCACGAGACCCGAGTAAAAGATTTCACCATGCTCTTTTACCTTGACGGCGTCGGCGTGGCCCATGTCACGACGCACTGCTCGCTCAGGCAATCGATCAGGCTGATTTCAGAAAAAAGGGTACTCTCCCATATCCGACTCCTCAACCTGGCAATGAAGCAGCTTGGCGTGAAATCGCCGCGGATAGCGGTCGGCGGACTCAATCCCCATGCCGGCGAAAACGGACTGTTCGGCGATGAGGAGATCGAGCATATCGTTCCGGCGATAAAAAAAGCCCGGTCGCTCGGCGTCAATGCCTCGGGCCCCTTCCCGCCGGACACCGTCTTCATGCGCGCGTTCAGGGGTGAGTTCGACGGCGTGGTCTCGATGCTCCACGATCACGGCTTTGTCGCGCTCAAGTCGCGCGATTTCGAGCACGGCGTGAACATCACCATCGGACTGCCGATCATACGGACGTCGGTCGGTCACGGCACGGCGTTCGACAAGGTGGGCAAAGGGATTGCGTCGCCGGAGAGCCTGATAACGGCGATAAAAGCGGCGGAGAGGTTGTACAGGAACAGGAAGATGGGGTTGGGACAGGATCTTTGATGGTATAATTGTTATCACCATCCGCAACCGGGAGGACATGCGTTATGAATTACAGGATAAACGCTTTTATTCTGGTCACACTCCTCATCGTCAGCGAAACCGTCTTTTCATTGCCCCTGCAGGGGCCACGCGGGTTCTTCAAAGGGATGCGCGCGTATCCGTCGATGATTGCTCATGCTCCGAAATCTGCAGGAGGAACGGTGACGCACCTGGTGCTGGATTCCGCGGTGGACGAGGACGGGAAACGTGAAATTTACGCGATACACTATAACGAAAATGGCAGGGTTGAATCGGTGGATATAACATTTACTATGGCAACCGACACGGTTGAAGAGAAAATATTTTTTTTCTACAATGAACATGACGACGCGGACTCCATGCATGTTAGCTTAACGCAGGATGACAGCATAAGCGCCGAACTGCATTGGATTTTTACCGTACCCTTAAATGGAACCTGGGCATCTGACAACTTTGACCGGATGGCCTTTGGGCAAGGCTACAGAAATTATATGGATTTTGCCGCCATGTATTGTCCGACTTCGGGCTACTGCATGGAGAAGGACCCCGGTTCCAACGAGTGGCGGTATTACGAAAAGGACTCGGTTATAAGCGACAATCAGGGAACCCTCATCCACCTGCATTATCTGTGGGATAACGAATGGTCCATCGCGGAAATCGACACGCTGACCATTTCGAATGAACATGTGACGGTGGCGATCCAAAGCGACCGGTCCGGCTCCCTATGGCGTCTTTACCGGTACTCGTACCTCTACGATGAGCACGGAGGAGTGATTGAATATAACCGCGACAGCCTGGAATCGCTTACTCGATCCTGGCGGCCTTTTGAAAAGCAGAAATACCACCTCACCTACAATGACCATAACCACCTCACCTCCTCCAGAATGCAGGAGTGGAATTCGTTTACCGGTACGTGGACTTCTCTCGACAGCAGCAGCTTCGCTTTCCACTCCTATACCTATGATGATTCCCAGAATATCATTGTCCGTATCGACTCAACAAAGGACTACTGGGATACAGCGCCCTCCATTACAACCCATTATTTCAGCTACCAGACTTTCTCCACTCCCATCATCCACAGAAATGTTTTCCAAAAAAACGCACGGCAATCGGTGACCGTCTCTTCTGACGGAAAAATCAAACTGCTGTCAGCCGGCGACAGAAACCTTTTCGCCATGCTCTACGGCCTTTCCGGCCGCTCGCTGTGCAGGATTCCGCTGCATGCCGACCTCCGCCTCACCGATTACTGCGCCCGAAACGGGGTCCATCCGGGCAGCGGCGCCTGTCTCCTGAGGATCGTATCCGGAAAAACAGGCTGCTCCCTCGGGGAATGGAAGGTATTGTTGCGTTGACCATGCTTTTCGCATACCCTCACCACTGTTATGTAATCCAAAAAATTTCTTCACGGCGCCTGCGTTTACATCCTGTATCGACGGGCGGCTTGTGTGAGCTTGCATAATACTGCTGATATACAGAAATTCAGTGCCTGTAATGATGAAACGCGGAGGTTGAAAAAAGAATCCTGCGCTGTCCCTCGAAATTGCTCGGGAACCAAAGCGCAGGGCACACAGGTCACATTGGTTATGAAAAGACATTCACAAAGGGCACCCACGCGCGCAAATCTTGAATTACTCATACAGAGATGCTATATTGTAACAAAAGAAAGGTACAGCGATGCCGGTCATTGCACGTTTTTTTGGGATCATCATCAAAATGTATTTTAGCCAGCGCGAGCATGGTATTCCTCATTTCCATGCTGTCTATGGAGAATATAATGGTGTATTCCGGATAGATACACTTGAGATGATGGAGGGTGATCTGCCTGATCGGGCGCAGAAATTGGTCCGGGAATGGGCTGTACTCTATAAGAACGAGCTTCAACGTATCTGGACCGATCAGAAATTCATGCAACTGCCGGGGTTGGAGTAAGAAATGGAAAAAATTCCACGTATTACTGATGTAAAACCTCTGCCTGAAAAACATCTTGAAATTCTTTTTGAGAACGGTATCAGAAAGGACTATAACTGTAATCAAGTTATTAAGCGGCCGGAATTCTTCCTGCTTTCCGATGAAGGTTTCTTCCGGTCGGCAAAAGTTGATACCGGAGGCTATGGCATTTCCTGGAATGATGATGTGGATATCAGTGAATACGAAGCCTGGGTAAACGGCACACTGATTGAATCATAGTATTTCTGCTTTATACTCACCTGCTTTTAGAAGCATTTAAAATCCTGCGTGACCTTGCATAATGCTTTGTATGCCCGGTGATTCCCCGGACCAGACGAACGGGTCGGCATGTCGTCTACCTCTACCGTAGCCGGCCATGGCAAGGCAAGCAAATACAGGCCAACGCGACCGTGGTTCATCAGAACGGTATTCTAAAAAATTTTATTGCACATCATTCCCTTTTTGTGCTATATTAAAATCAGCAAGGGAATAAATTTTTTCAACAGCGAACAGGTTTTCAGGGACGAATGGAAAAAGCAGAGAATACAGGAAGCGATATCCCCTTTTTCTGCCCTTTGGTTTTTCCGGTATTGACTTCTCCTTCAATCATTCAAGTCCCGATTGATGACCGTTGTCGCAGGGAAACCCTGGCGGCGAAGTACCCCTGTTTTTCCGAAAAACATCCGTTCTTCCCCGGCGAAATATCATCTCTATGGGGAAAAACATGAGTTCCAGGGCAAAAACAACCGTTTCTCCAGCGGCGAAACATGGGTTCACCGCCCAAAATAATGAGCTCTCAGGCACCGTACCATGGGTTCTCTCCCGGCGAGACATCAGTTCTAGGGGGAAAAACATCGGTTCCCGGCTAAAAAACATGAGGTCTGGAGCGAAAAACAGCGGTTCCGGAGTAAAAAACATGAGTTCCAAGGCACGTTCCGATAATCCCATACCTGATGGGCAGGCAGAAGCCCATGCATTATTCCTCACTTCACCTTAAACGGAAAGGGGCCATCTATGGCCGACAACATGAGCAGTGCAGTTCAATCGGGCGGACCGGTACAGGAGGACAACGGCTCGGGAGGCGGTTCGACCTATCTCCGTCCTGACGAGCTTCTGCGGAAATACTCCGTGTCGCTCACCAACACGCTGGCCGACGCCGGGATCCTTGCAGCAATGACCGGCTTCGGGTATGACAAGACCCGCGTCAACGAAGGGACCGCCATGCACGGGCAGGTGGTCGACCTGTTTGCCAGACAGAGAAAGGAGTACGGCGAGCAGCTCGAGGCTTCGGCTGAATTAAAGGATATCTTTGAGAAATCCTATGCCGCGTATATCACCTCAATCCAGGTCGCGCGCATCGCGTTTGAAAACGACCCGAACGCCTATGCCGCGCTCATGCTGACCGGCGCGCGGAGCAGGCTCATCTCCGCGTGGTTCAAGCAGGCCGATACGTTCTACCGCAACCTTCTGCAGAACGGCGAGTTTGTCGCGAAAATGGGCGAGTACGGCTATACCGTCGAGAAACTCTCAATGGAGCATTCGCTTGTCCGGCAGGTCATGGCCGCCAACGCCAGGCATAAAAAGGAAATGGGGGAATCCCAGGAGGCGACCAAGGTCCGGGACGCGGCAATGGAAAACCTCGAATCGTGGATGTCGAAGTTCTACCGTATCGCCAAAATAGCGTGCGCGGGCCACGACCAGTGGCTTGAAAAACTCGGGCTTAAAGAGCCGTAATGGTAACAATGGAAATGGGGGCCGGAAACGTTCCGGCCCTTAGGTGATCTGCCTGTTGAAAATCCAAGGACTGGATACCGGTTTTGGCTCCCTTCGTCAGCTCAGGGTAACCTCGCTCACCACAGGCCAGCGGTATGACGGCAGTAGCAATTTTGAACAGGAGCTATTTAATCTCCAGCAGCTCCACGTCAAAAATCAAGGTCGCGTTGGACGGGATGACGCCTGCCGCTCCCCGGTCACCGTACGCAAGCTCCGGCGGGATGGCCATGGTCCTGCGCTCCCCCTTGCACATGTCGAGCACCATTTCGTCCCATCCCTTTATCACGTGGCCGACGCCGACCCTGAATTCAAACGGTTCGTTGCGGTCGCGCGAGCTGTCGAATTTTTTTCCGTCCACCAGGGTGCCGGTGTAATGCACCTGTACCGTTGATCCCTTGGCAGGCTTCTTGCCGCTCCCTTTGCGGTTGATTTCATAGAGGACGCCGGACGGCGAAGCTGTCGCGTTGGGCAGTTTTTCCGCAAGGGTCGCTTTCAGGGTCTCGGCAGCTTTCATCTTCCTTTCCTGTTCCTGTTTCGCGGCAATGGCTGCAAGCGAATCGAACGCGGCCTTGTCGCTTCTAAACGCCATAGCCTTGGGCCCGTTGCGTATGATCCTGACCTTCTCCATCCGGTCGCCGACTTCGATTTTCTTGACCACGTCCATGCCCCGGACCACCCTGCCGAACACGGAATGTTTATTGTCGAGCTGCGGAGTCGCTTTCAGCGTGATGAAAAACTGGCTGCCGTTGGTGCCCGGACCCGCGTTCGCCATGGATAGAACGCCGGGGGCCGAATGTTTAAGTTCGGGATGGAACTCGTCCGGAAACTGGTACCCGGGACCGCCGGTGCCGTCGCCCTTCGGATCGCCGCCCTGGACCACGAAACCGGGTTCGACCCGGTGGAATTTGAGGCCGTCGTAAAAACGGTTGTTTTTCCCCAGGATGGACGGTATGGCACCTTCGGCAAGACCGGCAAAATTGGCCACGGTCATGGGCGCTTTATCGTATTCAAGCGCAACGGCGATCAAACCTTTTGATGTCGCCAGTTCCGCATACATGCCCTCCGGGTAGTTTTTAGAAGAACAGCTGCATGCCAGTGCTGCCGCACCTATCATCACAACCGCGAAGCGTTTCATCATCGATCCTTTCTCATGTATCATTTTTGTAATACTCAGTTTCCTGCAGGATTTTATTCTCGTCATACCGGCCTGCCTGCCGTTCTTTGTAAAAAATCTTTTTTCCAAATAAGGCCTTTAGGCCGAAGCGGCAGCGCAGGCAGGTGAAAGGATTCATACTTAGAACGGCAGGCAGGTGCACGCCGGTATCCAGCCGTATATAATGCCGCTGGATTCCGGCTTTCGCCGGAATGACAGCCTCAACTCACCTGAGCAGTTACTCATTTTTTCCGTACCGCGTATCCGCTTTCATATTGTCCCTACCCACACGTTCGTCTTCAGTCCCAGTCAAACGGCGACTTCATGGGCTTCTCGTCCGGATTGATTTCTATCGGCTCGCTTGCCGCCTTTTTGAATTTTTCCGCGATCTCGGCCTTTCGTTTTGCCTCCTCCTCCTTTGCCTTTTTCATCCGGTCGTCCCAGGCAGTCCCCTTCTGGCGGGACTTCATGAACTCCTCAAAATCGCCCTTCTGATGGTCCGCGCTCTGATGGTCCACCACCTTGCCTGACGCCGGATCGATCCAGAGCTTTCCCTTACACAGCGGGCATTTGATCTCGAACAACGCCATGGTACGCTCACCTGCTCTTTCTATGCATCGGTACGGTTGATCCGACGGATATAAAATAATTCATCTCCCCAAGGGTTGCACATCAGGGCCAGGGACACGACACGAATACCACGGAAGACGGTATCGGAAAAAAATCATTGCGCAGAGCTTTTACATTTAGTATTATTCAACTTCTCTTTTTCCTCCCGATTGAAAAGAATTGAGGAAGCGCGACGATCAAGCAATCTTTCGGGGGCAGGGTTGAGGAGATCCGTCGCCATGACAACAGCACATCCCCTGTGCCCGGAAAATGCAGCAAAGGAACCGTTTTCTATTATGGGCAGCGACCTGGCATTTTCTTTTCCCGGTTACCATGAATTGATCAAGAAGCCGCTCGAATCCACCGATCCCAAATCATTGACGCTTATAAACGGTCTTCTGCGGCATTCACCCGATGCGAACACGTCAGCAGCATACAGTTATCTCATCAAAATGCTCAGCGGCATCTCCATTGCTCCGCGTGAAGCGCAGCAGCACTGGAAAAAAATATGCGAGCACAAGCGTCATCTGGAGTTGAAGCTTTGCCGGGTCGTCCATATCAGGACCGCAATCGTGGACTACTACGATCTGGCCGGCATAACCGTTGACCCGGAGCCGCGTATGGAATCGGGCGGGTCACCGGGACCGTCCGCCGCCAGGGCGCCTGTTCCGCCCTATCCGGCACACCAGTCACCCGTTCACGGACCAGGCCATGCATGGCCTGCTGCGGCGGCCGCTTCATCGGTTCCCATTCCGCCGCCCGGATATCACCAGGAACGTTTGAAGGAAGAACTGCTTCGTGCCCGGCGCTACAAGCATTCCCTTTCCGCGCTCATGCTCGACGCGGACCTGTCGGTCATTGAAGACGCGGAAAAACCGGAACAACTCCGTGAAAAAGTGCTCGCCGGTATCGACCAGATGATCAATAAAGCCATACGGAACGTGGACATCAAGGCACGCCATGCAAACAGTCACTTTTTTCTGATTCTTCCTAATACCAACAAACGGGAGGCGCAGGAGCTGGCGACCCGGCTCCATAAAAACATATTCACGCGCCTGCATCGCATACCCGGCATGCCGGCGGACGTTCCGGTGGCAATTGCGGTCGGCCAGTGCTGCCTGAAAAACGATACGTCGGGCGATTTCATCAAGCGGCTGGAAAACCTTTTAAAATCGAGCAAAAACGCCAGCGTGCTCCTGCTTGAGTAACACTGCTGCAACCGGGCCGGGTACTCGGCATTTATTAATAAAAAACAGGTGACTTATGGCAAGTATTTTTCTTATATTATATTGTAATCGTAAGTTTTTGAAATAACGCTTCCATACTACCACTCATTGAGGATTTTCTATGGACCTTGGCGGTAGGGAAAAAGGAAAGTTTTTTATCATCGATATTGCCGGAAAAATTGACCGGTTAAAAGATTCCATCATATTGAAATCCTATATCAATACGATGATCGAAAAAAACCATGTCAATATCGCGATCAACCTCTCGGAAGTCACCTACCTTGACAGCGGCGCTTTGAATGTCCTGATCTACAGCCATAATACCCTTGCCAAGAAGGGCGGGCGCCTAGTCCTGATAGAACCGAACGAATACGTACGGGACGTCCTCGAAGTCGTCGGACTCAATAAGCTTGTTACCATTTACGCCAGCCAGGAGGAGTTTAAAAATGCCGCCAAAAGCAATTAGCCTCGCCTGCATCGCCCTTGCTGCGACGTTTCTGTTCTGCTCCGGGGGTGAAATGAAGAGAAGGCCGCCGGATGTCATCGACAAATACCTTCAGGACCATCCTGACCTGCCCATCACTGACAAGACCTGCATTGAGGACGGCCGGTTCGAGATAGGCATCACCCAGGAGACCCTCCTGTTCCTTTTAGGCGAACCGAAGAGAAAAGAGATTGTCAAGCAGCCCTGGGCGGTCCAGGAAAAGTGGATCTACAAGAAAAAAGGACGGAAGATATTCATCATCGAGGACAAACACGTGGTAGGAATCCTTGAAAAAGAATAGCAATCATGGTATTGTTGTTACCGAAGCATGGGCGAGAACGGTTCTCGCCCTTTTTCTTGAGTGACGCATGCATACTCTGGATATCTTTTTTCTCATCGGCGCCGCATTTTTCGTTTTTGTTGGAATACGGCGCGGGCTGGTGGGTGAAGTCTTCCGCCTGGCCGCGATCATAGCGGGTTTTCTTGCCGCTTTCCTCTACTATCCCGACCTTGCCGCCGTCCTTACCATCTCGTCCCCGTATCTCTCCACGGCGGTTTCGTTTTCGATCATCTATGCCGCGGTCTTCATGCTTGTTCTCGGCGCCGGATGGATCGTTCGAAAAATCGTCCATCTGACCCCGCTCGGATGGATCGACTACCTGTCCGGCGGCATCATTGGATTCATGAAAACAGCGATCATTTTCTGGATCGTCTGCCTCTCATTCGCCACCTTTCCCGTAACGGTCAAAAAATATCATCTTAAACGCTCGCTGGTCTATAAGGCCTATACCACCCTTCCGGCAACGGTGAAAATAGACCGTATGGTTGCCATGCGGAACTCACTGCGGAAAACGTCGGACCATACCATACCGAAAACCATAATGAACTCCCGCAAGAACATTGAACAGTTGAAGCACAAGGTGGACTCGGCAAAAAAAGCGGAAGACAAAAGACGGTAGGCGTCATGGACCTCCTGATCGCCATTTTTGTCGCTCTGTTCGGCCTTGTTTTCGGTTCCTTCTTCAACGTGCTCATCTGGAGGCTTCCGCGTGATGAATCCCTTATCCACCCGGGGTCCCACTGTCCAAAATGCAACCGCCCGGTCCGCGCCGTGGAAAATATTCCCGTTGCCAGCTATCTTTTTCTCGGCGGAAGATGTGCCGGATGCAGGGAGCGGATATCTCCGCTCTATCCCCTTATCGAGCTGGCAACTGCGGGTCTGGCGCTTGTCCTGTACTACGCCCTGTGGCAAAACGCTCCGTCATACCACTGGACGCACGTTGTTCCCGCGGTATTTCAATCCGCCCTGCTTCTGACGCTCCTTCCGGTCACCATTATCGACATCCGTCACTACATCATCCCGGACCAGATCACGCTTCCCTTCCTGGCACTCGGCCTGGCTGTTTCGGTTCTCCCCGGCGATACCACGCCCCTGCAATCCGCGGCCGGAATTCTCACTGGAGGCGGGACCCTGTTCCTCATCGGCTGGCTTGGGAAAATTGTCTTCAGGAAAGGCGAGGCAATGGGCGGAGGCGACATCAAACTCCTTGCCGCGGCAGGCGCGCTCTGGGGCCCCAAAATCGCGCTGCTCACCATCATGTTCGGCTCGCTATTCGGGACCTTCGGCGCGATCGCGTTCATCGCCAGCGGCCGGCTCAGGCAGGACCACCATATTCCATTCGGACCTTTTCTTGCCATAGGCATCTGGACCGCCGTGCTTGCGGGCAATGAAATTGTCGATGCATATCTGACGTTCACCGGCTCCCTGCTGCACCACCCGTAAATTCGCCCCGGGCCGCCATGAAAGCGTTTCTCTGCGATAACGGCCGTCTGCCCGACACGCTCCGGTTCCTGACCATGTGCGCCGCCGATCGGTCGGACAAGATCAGCGGGCGACGTGGACTGAAGACGCACTGCAGGGATTTCATGCCGCGCAACAACCCAACCGTCTCAAAGTGGTAATTGAAATGATGCAGGCCTGACCGTGCCTGACGACAGGCCGGGAAGAAAATTTCTCTGCTACCGCAGCACGGTAATGCGCTGCTCGAATGATCCCACGGACTTGTGTTTCAGGTCGTACGCGGTCATTTTGATCACATACAATCCCGCGGCAAGCCGTGTGCCCCGCGTTGTCGTTCCGTTCCACAGGCACTCGCGGTTGCCGCCGATGACCGACTTCTCCGGAATGGTCTTCTGCCAGACAATTCTTCCCCGGATATCCACGGCCATGAAATCGACCCTGCTCACGCTGCCGAACGGCAGCGAATAGCGCAGGTGAACAAAGCCTCGAAGCGGATTAGGATACGGAGCCCCGAAACCAAGGACCCCCGCGTTCCACTTCCGTGCGGCTGAGGAGATGAAGGCGGCCGTGCCGGCAAAAAGCCAGCGGTACTCCTGGCCCTGTCCGGCCACCGGCACAAGGAATTCCGTCGCGTCGCCGCTCTCGATTGTACCGGTCACGGGATCGTAAATCGCCGTGCCACGGTCGGACGGAAATCCCGCACCGCGATCCAGGAAGCACCTTATGGTCCGCGGCGCCTCTGTCCTGTTTGTAAATACCAGCAGATACGCGCAGCCGCCATCGCTCATTCCATGCTGGACCTTGTGTCCGTATATACGGCCGGATTTTTCATCATACACCCCTGCCCCGAGGTCACTGAAGGACGGCGGCTGCGGGAAATAGCGGACACCGGGCGCTTTGTCCTGCATGCAGCCGCAATAAACGGGATTGAGCCGGGAACCGTCTTCCTCGTGCGGCACCAGTTTAATCATCCATCCCCTTTCGTGCGCCTGCTTTGGCGTTCCGGTTATCGTCGACATGGCGACCGGCACCGGCGGCACCCGGAGGGTGATCGCCTCGCTGTGCGGGTTGTACACGGTATATCCGGCAAGATCACGGCTGCTGAGTTCTGCCGCCGGGTTGTCCAGGCCATCGGCCGCCATCTCTTTAAGGTAGAACGGCGTGCATTTGTACGTGGACCCGGAGGTGTCCCACCGGTAAAACTGGAGCGAATCCGCATAGTCGACGTTCCGGCGGGTCGCCGCAATAATATCGCCTACCCGCATGTTGAAACGGTACGGAAGCGCGAAATCGGTCCACCCGCCGCCATTGAGCGCTATGGTCACGGTATCATGAAGCGGCATGGTCAATCCGCGGCCCCAGTCAAACGTCGCACCTTCGCGCAATTTCACCCAGAACAGCCTTCCCGCGTAAAATGCGAAGATACTGTCCCGTCCTGATCCGTATTCCACCCACTTTTTATCTTCATCGCGATTGCCTGAATAGGGATACCACCGGAACAGCCGTACCTTGACCTTGTCGTACTTTGGATTGCTTGACGCCGTATCCACCATGCGCCAGAGGCGCCCGACGCCGGGTGAATCCAGCTCCGCGGTAACCCGCAGCGGCGTCCAATGCATCTCCCGGGTTATCGGGAGCACGTCGCTCCGCTCGCGGATCACGCGGCGGGACAGTATCGTCGTGTCTGAAAAGCGGTCGTCGCTCGCGATGAACAGTGCCCGGACGCCGTTTTCCTCGCTGACAAGCGTTCCCGAAATCACCACGCGGGCCGTGTCCCTGCCCGCCGACATCGTCTGCTGCTGGCTGGTATCGCTGGACGCGATCGATTTGTCGCCTTCAATACACCTGAACGACCAGAGGCAGTTGCCGATGTTATCGGAAACGGCGATGGTATCACTGACCTCTTCTCCCCGCTCCAGCACCTCTTTCTTTTGATTGCAGACCGTGACGGCCGGTTGAAGCGTATCGACCATGGCGGCAAACGGTTCATCGAGCTCGTTGGTCCTTATATGGACGATTGAGGCGGCAGTATCAAACGCGGTGCTGCGGTCGACCATCCAGTAGGTGCCGTTCCACCGGTACATCCGCACATCACTGAGTGCAAATGCCGACGGCAGGTTGTAGCATTTGAGCCCTATCTCGATCGGCACCGAGGACTCTTTCTCAGTGAAAAGAAAGCTCTGGCCGACCACCACAAAACCATGCAGCGCTGCGGAATCCGCGTCGAACCGGTGGATCTTTCCCACGTAATTCCTTGCCTCATTCTGTGAAAGCACCTTGTTGGTCGCGAAGCGGATGCGGCCGTTCACCCAACGGGTCGTGTCGTCTTCGAGGTACCTGACACTGTATCGTACCGCCTGCCAGACAAACGGCGGTATATGAAGCGTATCCGTGGATTTGTCGGTGGGCCGGGCCCACTTTTCCCCGGTTTTCTTGAGCCACAGGTAAAAGGTAAAGGTGGTATCAAAGAGAAGCGCCTCACCCATATCGATTTCAGCGCTGTCGCCCGCCGCAACAACCTCAACCACCTGGTCAATGGCGGTATCCTGCGGCGGGGCCTGATCCACCGCATACGAAATCCCCACCTGCAGATTTGAACCGACGACCGTATCGACCTCCCAGTTAATCCTGACCCGGTTCGTCGTGGTATCAAACGCCAGACCCGTAATCGTGACCGAATTGATAATAGTGGAGCTGTCCGCCTCGCCGGTCGAATCCGTGGCGCTGGAGATCTGCGTGACCCTCGACCACATGCCGTCGAAATAAATCTGCGCGGCGAAATAGTACCGGGTTGTTTCATTGAGGCGGTATACCGTGTCCGCGGTGTCGCTTACCGCCGGCGCCGGGAACACGCTGTCCTTGGGTGACACGGCGGAAAAATCGTATTCGAGCGGCAATGCGTTCCCTGTGCGGTAATAGATCCGCACCTGCTGCACGCTGTCCGGGTCGAGCGTGTTCCAGCTCAGGCGGATGCTGTTAGCATTGAGCGCCAGCGCATGGAGCACCACGGGATTGGCCGGACGAACCCTGCCGATGGTGAAGCGGGCGGTTTTGAGAAGGCTCCGCTGCTTGTTTTTGCCCAGGAGCATGACCGCGCAATAGAGCGTTTTCCGGTCGGTGTTGAACTGGTCGCTCTTCACGACATGGGTGAACCGGCCGTTCGACGATCCGCCCAGCACCGCCCCGGCCGGCCACCACGTTACGTTTGTTCGGGTAGTAAAGTTGGGGGTCGAGTCGCTGCCAAGACCGAACCAGAGCGCCATGGAGTCGGCTTTGGCGGTATCAATGGTTTGCGTGCTGTCAATGGTGAAAAACACGGTGTCACGCGGGGCATACCTGCCTGCAAGCACGAGATTGTTCACCGGCTTCACGGTATCGCGCATGAGCACAAGGAACCCGTTGAGCGCGGCAAACGGGCTCGTGCGGCCGTCGTTCCATACGATCTGCGTCATGAAGCCATAGGTCGAATCCGGCGGCGCCAGCGCCGTAACGGTCGCGGTATCGCGGTATTCACTGCCCCGCGCCTTGAGCGCCGCCAGGTCATAGGTTTTCAGGATAGCGGCGGTCGCCGTATCCGCGGGCAGGGCGTTGACCCTGTTCCATAACCTGATGGCGGACACAAACGGCGGCGGAAATTCGCTGCGAAGGCCGCCGTAGTTTCTGAGCACCAGTTCAGCGGCGTCCGGCCGCAGGTATCTGCCGGCAATAACGATCGGATTGCCGGTGGGCGGGTAGGCGGTGACGGTCCTCGTCATGCTGTCAATGCCGCCCGGTCCTGAAACGGTCAGCCTGACCGTGTATACCGCCGCGCTGTCATAGATATGGACCTTGTTTTCCGGCGTGGTGGCGGAATCAACGGTCCCGTCGCCAAATGACCACACCCACGAAGAAATGGTACCGCTTGAGGAATCGGTAAAACGGACCTCGAACGGGACCGGGCCGATGGAATCGGACATCCTGAAATACGCCCGCGCCTTTTGATACACGGTCAGTATTGCAACCGAACTGGTACAGGTACCGCAGGAGCCGTTCACCACGCAGCGGAACTGCGATGAATTATCAGAGGTGACGGTCGTTATGCTGTAAAAGGTGTCTATGGCCCCGCTGATCGTGTCCCATACATAACTGCCGCCCAGTCTTCTTATCCACTGGTAAGAGAGGTTCGTGCCGGTCGCCTGAATGCTGAAACTGGCAACCTGACCCTCGATGACGCTCCGGTCGGACGGATTCTGTACGACCACCGGTTGCGCGCACACGGTCAGGGTCGCGGTGTTACTGTATACCACACTGTCGCACCTGCTCGAGACTCTGCAGCGGAATTTAGACTCGTTATCGCTTGGTTGCGCGATCAGGCTGAAATCGCTGCCGGTCGCGCCGTCGATCGCCGCAAAGCTTGCCCCGCCGTCAATGCTCTTTTCCCACTGGTACGATACCGGAAGAGCGCCGGCCCGTACGCTGAAGGTGACCTGCTGGTCAGGCGCAATATTAATGGCATCGGCAGGGTGCTGCGTTATGACCGGGTCGTAGCACAGCGTGAGCCTCGCTCCCCTGCTCGTGACATTGCCGCACTGGCCGCCGACCACACAGCGGTACAGGGTCTGGGTATCGGCCGTATCGCTGACAAATAAAAGCCGGGAAGAGGTCGCGCCGCTTATGTCAAGCCAGCTCGTGCCGTTATCCCTTGAACGCTGCCACTGGAAGGTCGGGGCCGTGCCGGTCACGGTGATGCTGAACCGGGCCGTATCGCCACCCCTGATGGTCGTATCGCGCGGACCACCGGCCGTATCCACCGGCGTACAGACCCGCAGAAGCGCGGGATTGCTTACGGCGCTTCCGCACGTCCCTCCGACCAGACAGCGGAACAGGGCGCCGCTGTCGGCTGACGCGACATTGAACGCGTACGTCGCGGCGATCGCCGGGGTCGGCGTTTTGATGCTGTCCCACGTGGAGGCCCCCCGGTTCTGGCGCTGCCAGTAATAGGTCAGACCCGTGCCGCTTGCCGCAACGGTGAATGTTGCCTGCTGACCGCTCGTGACATTGACCGTGTCGGGATGGTCCGTGATCTGCGGAGGAAAGCATACGCCGATCCGGGCAATGGTACTGTTCACCGACCCGCAGGTGCCGGATACCACGCAGCGGAACTGAACCTGGCTGCCGGTGTCGGATGCCGCAGTGGTGAAGGTGTATACTGAACTCGTGGCGCCGGTAATGTTCGACCATGTGGTCCCGCCGTCGCTGGTCCGCTGCCACTGATACGCCAGTCCCGTACCCACAGCGACAACTCTGAAGGTCGCCTCTGTTCCGACCTGCGCATTCGTATCGCGCGGCTGGGTGCGTATGACCGGCGGCGCGCATACCGAAAGCTGCGCGGCGCTGCTGGTCGCGCTTCCGCAGGGGCTCGAAATGACGCACCGGAAACTCGCGCCGCTGTCAGGCGCCCGGCTGGAATCCACCGCAGGGGTGAGCGTGGTGAAACTGTAGTTTGCTGCATTGGCGCCGGAGACATTCAGCCAGCTTGAGCTGCCGAAATCCCTTCGCTGCCACTGATACGACAGCTCTTTCCCTCCGGCAACTACGCTGAAGCTCGCATCCTGCCCTGCGGTCACGCTCTGGTTTGCCGGTTGCGTCCGGATAATCACCAGGTAGCACAGGGTAAGCGCCGCTGCCTGGGTCGTATCGCGGGACCCGCAGATGCCGGTAAGCACGCACCTGAACCGGCGGTTTGTATCCGATGAATCGGTCCTGAATTTATACGTGGCGGCAGTCGCGCCCACGCCAATCGTCACATTCCCCCACGCTCCGCCCCCGGTAGAGCGCTGCCACTGCCAGGTCAGGTCTTTCCCTGTGGCTGCCACGCTGAAAGTCGCCGTATCACCCACGGTTATTGTCGCCGGCTGCGGCTGGGTGGTTATCACAAGAGGAATGCAGACGGTCAGCACCGCGGCAGTGCTGGTATCGCTGGTAAAGCAGCTTGAAACAATGCAGCGGTAGCTGCTGTTCGTGTCGGTTTCAGCGGTCCTGAATTTATAAGTGGCCGCGGTCTGACCCGTACCCGTTGTGACATTGCTCCATGTCGAACTTCCGCCCGGCCTTCGCTGCCACTGGTACGAAATATTGTTGCCCAGTGCGGTCACGCTGAAGCTGGCCGAATCCCCAAGGTCCACCTGCGCGTTCTGCGGGTGCGCCGAAATCGTGGCCGGGTAACAGATAACCGAGACATTCTGCCGCTGCGTCTCATAGGCGAGCTTGATCCAGTACTGGGAGCGGGAAGTACGGGCGATCTGGACTTCGTCGAGGTCGCCAAGGAAATGCCTGCCGTTGTAGTCGCCGTACTGGCGTCCGATGGTGCCATAGTTCCCGCTTGCTGTAATGGAAACCGAACTTGCCGTTTCAGTCTGCTGCACGCCATCAACGTAGAGGTTCATAGTTCCGGATGCCATTGTTCCCGCGATGTGGTGCCAGTTGTTGTCGGTTACCACGGCGTTGCTGTTAATGACCGTGCCGGAATTGTTCGCGGCAACCATGAATCGTAAGCGCTGGTCTGAGTATCGTACAAGGGTATAGCCGTTATAGGTTGGGCTGGTGCCGGATATTTTTCCTGCAAAACCATAGTAACCGGTAGCGCCGCTGCTGGTACCGTTGCTCATTCTAAACCAGCAGCTGATAGTCATATCCCCGGTATTATCGAGGCTAGTGCTGTTAGGTAGCTGAGCATAGTCCCCGCTTTGATTATCACCCGCAGGCCCGTCAAAATTCAATCCCCTGCCGATGATCCCGTTTATCAAGTCATCACTCGCCAAACTGTTCTGCGGCGATCCATGGTTGGCATTTGCTGTCCGGTCAAGAATTGTGTTGGTGCCTCCGGGACTCTCTGCAAGGTGCCAGGCGCCCTGATACCCGGCTGCCGCGTCAAACACGGCCTGTCCATTGGACCTGCTCGCCGCATCGCTCTTGCCCCAGTGTATGGTGATATACTGGTTGGCACTCTGACCAAGGACCGTGTCCATGCGGACCCAGATAACAGCAGTATCATTGTTGGAGGCTCCGTCCACCCAGCGCTCGATCTCATACGGAAGGTGTGTACCGTTTGCTTTGGAGAAACGGATGTCCGCGCCGCCTGAAAGCGTCTGACTGAAAGAAGCAAAATTAGAGGGATTCAAACGGATAAGGAGAGGGAAATTGTATACGTTGGATGGAATTTCCACTCCGGAACTGGAAGTATTGATATAAATCCTCTGATTGTACGGCCAGTCCGCATAGTTTTCATTGTCCGTGATGATCGGCGTATAGGTCAGGACCGATGCTCCGGGTTTCTGGGTTTCGTAGCATAATTTGAGATAGCTTGCACTGCGTACCGCCTTATCGATACGCACTTCGTCGAGGCAGCCGCCAAGGTCGTAATTGTTATTGTTCAAACCGCCATGACCGAAATAGGTATTGCCGGCCCCATTATTCCATGTCAGAATACCAGTATTCGTTCTTGTCGCCACCTGGGTGCCATTGAGATAAACGGTCTGTGTCATGTTTTCGCTAGCATAATTGAATGTGGCGGCAACATATTTCCAGCCCTGCTTGAGCATGTTGGTCGTGCTTCCCGGTTGTACCGCTGCATACCAGTTTGCGCTGGTATAACTCACGAGTGAATCCCTTGTCGCAGGCGGACCATCTCCCTTATCAACGAGCGCAACATCGTTGCCGATGGCTATTAGGGTGCTGAATTTATCAGTACCGGCGGCCGGGTCGAGCGAATCCACTTTCACCCAGCATGAAAAGGTTATCTGGGTGGGATTGCTCATCAAGCCATTTACGTAAACATATTCCGGCGTTACCGGATTGAGTTTGCGCGCCCTGCCGATGATTCCGACCGTATCACTGGTCCCTACAAAGGAAGCATTGTAACCGTTGGTCGCATCATTGGCGTTATAGTGGAGATGCCATACCCCGCCAAATCCTGCAGCAGCGGGATTAAAGACCTGATTGCCGTTTGATTGGGTACCGTTGCTGCTTCCATAGTGCAGGACGATGTATTGGGTGGCGTTATTCTGATACACCGTGTTTACCCGCACCCAGATATGCGCTTCAGTTCCTGACCAGTATTCGATTTCGTAAGGGAGATGATTTCCGTAATTAGCCTCGGAAAAACGTATATCAGCCCCGCCGTGGTCATTCATCCCTGCAAATGCGGAAGGATTGATCCGCACCAGCACGGGAAAGTTGGCCACGTCCTGGGTAAGACCAAGCCCTGTGGTATTAATCGTGACTTTTAAATGGTTTGTCCAGGAACTATAATCCTCTGCGGCCTGTGCCTTATCAGGAGCAAAAAAGCAGACTATCCCGATAAAAAACGGAAAAATGGCTTTTTTCGCGAAAATACCGGAAAAGGCATTGGTGCGGAAAGACATGATAACGTTAACCCTCTGATTGAAACAGCAGCCCCTTCTTTATTATATAGCAAATAGTATTGTAATTAAATATAGTTTTAAATATAAGCATGAACAAAGATATTCATCGATTTTAGATGTCCAGGAAAAAAAAGCCGCTGGTATGTATTTCCGTGAATTTCTGCCCTTTTTACCCGGCGCCGCCCTTTTATTTATTAGTGTTGCGTCTGGGGGCTATGGGTCGGTAAAAAACTGAAGCGGACCCTTCACGTTGATGGCTTCCTCCCCAATCCGCCTGTTCAAGCGTCGATGTCCCACAAAAATGGAAATCCCAATTTTCATATTGACGTTGTACGCGCATAAACCCATGATATAAGGTACCACTGAATCCTTGACAGGTTCCCATGGCATAGCGAAGCAGAACAATGGGAAAGCCATCAATTCTCATACTTCTTTTCATAACAGCGGCACTTGCCGGGCCATCGTCCCGCATGGTAACCCCGGTCTATCCTTCAAGTGACGGATGCATCGCGAAAAAAAAGGTATTCGTAAAACAGAAAGAGCTCCGTGTGCGCGGAGACCGGGGCATGATGAGCTGGGTATGCTTTGACCTGCGCGGGTATACGTTCAAACGGTCCCGGACCTGCATGCTGTCGCTCTATATCTCCACGGTTAAAGGAACCGGGGTATGCGATATCCATCCCCTTACCAGGATGGTCACCGCCTCCCCACGCAGGATAACGCGGGCTTCGGTCAGGTACGACGACATGCCGCTCGTGTCGGTGGTGCTGGACAGCTCCTATGCGGGACAGATGCTTTTTGTCAATATCACCGAACTGGCAAAATCCGGCTCGTTTGACGGGGTCGTACTGCAGACGAGAAACGGGCTCTCGGCAACATTCAGTTCATGCGAAGGCGCTCTCCCACCGGCCATTCTCTGCACGCATGATCTTGAAAGCCGCGCCTCAGTGAGCTGGTTCAACGGTCCCGGGCCGCCCGACCCCTCCACGGGAAAAACCGGGGATTTCTTCATCCGGACCGCGAACGGAACCGTGTATTACAGGGCGGGCGAATCGTGGGACCCGGTATGCTGCATCAGCATCCCGGTCAATAAAAAGAACCGCCGGGCGGCAACCTCCCGTTCCACGGGCATGGCGCGCAGATAAAGGTCGTTGTCTATTTCTGGGTCATCGTGCCGATTATTGTGCCCTTATACAAGGCAAACGGCATGAAAAAACCCTGATCTGCCTGTAGACGGATCAGGGCGTTTGCATGGGCTGCGGCCGATACGTTGACGCGCACGCCTATTATATGTCCTCTTCCTGCTTCTTTTCCTGAACGATGAGATCGACGCGCCGGTTTTTCTGGCGGCCTTCCTTGGTGCTGTTATCGGCGATCGGGTTCCTCAGGCCATACCCGACGGCAGTCAAGCGTTCTGCGTCCACCCCCTGTTCGATCAGGAAATTCATGACGTTCTCGGCGCGCGCCTCGGAGAGCTTCTGATTGTACTCCTCTGTCCCGGTATTGTCGGTATGGCCCTCGATGACGACCTTGGAGTTTTTAAACACGATCAGAATGCCCGCGATCTTGGCAAGACTTGTCTTGAGGTCGGTGGTGAGGTTCGCCTTGTTGGTTTCGAAGAGGATGTCGGACATGGAGATGATCGTGCCGCGCGCATCCGTGGTGACCTGGATCAGTGCGCTACGGAGCTCTGAAAATTTCTTTTCCGCCTCGGCCCGGAGCTGCGCGGCCTTGCGCCGCTCTTCGTCAAGTTTGCGCTGCTTGTCGTCAAGCTCGGACCTGAGTTTGGAGGCGCGGCTCTGCTCGAAATCGCTGATTTCGTCATACACGGCGCCGAGTTCCCGGGCCACTGCCCTGCGTTTCGCGCCGATCGAGTCGATCTGCATTCGGCCGGC
>JAFGDP010000150.1 GCA_016932075.1 Chitinispirillaceae bacterium
CACATGGTCAATGATATTGCCGCGGTTTTGACGCTCGGCTGGCAGGGAGTGCTTGAGAAAAAACGGCTGGGCGGCCTCACGAGAAACGCGGTGCAGAAAATCAGCCGTTTGCTGCATGGACCGACCGGCGCCAAAAAGGAGGACGCGCTCGCGCAGCTCCTTGTTCATTGCTGCATGCAATCAGGCCTGCTTGAGGAACAGGCGGAGCAGTATGACTGTGTTCCGGCCGGCTGCGCGCAGTGGTTGGAACGGCCAATAGAAGATCGCTCGCAGGAGCTGCGCGAATGCGTGATTGCGTATACCGGGTCATGGCGCATGCCGCTGGTTAACGCGATCCTTGACGCGGCCGGACAGGGACAGTGGTTTTCAAGTCGCCTGTTTCCGGAGCGTGAGCGGGAAAGCGTCGCTGCAATGTGTTGTCAGCTTGCCTGGGCCGGGGTAACGGCAATTGCGGACAGCAACGGAGAAACGCTGTTCCGTGCTCCGTCGTCCAACGGGCAGCCCGGTCACGAGAACGGCAATACAATCGGCAGGCCGTTGACCGTGCTGCCGGATTTTTCAGCGATCATCCGGCCGGACACGCCGTCAATAGATTTGTTCCGGTTCGGTCAGACCGGCGTGCTCCATTCGCTCGATCGCGTGTATAAGGGGTCGATTGACCGGGCAATCCTGTCCGATTCCCTTGCACGCGGTGTTGACGGCAATGAGATCCTGCATTGGCTTGACGGCTGGGAGGCGCCGTCGAACGTCGCCATCACGGTGCAGGAGTGGATCCGGGAGTTCAACCGGCTCTGCGTGACGAGCGACACCATGCTTCTGGTGTGCGATGAAAAGGTGGAGTATCAATTGAACGCGTTTGAGCCGCTTTGCGGCCTTGTGGAAAAGGTTCCGGCAAAAGCCGCGTACCGTATACGCCCGGGCGGCGAAGGGCAGGTGCGGGCCCTGCTGGGGGGCATGGGATTTGACGATCGCATGCCGCGGCATGACGCGCACCGGCTGGGGACGCAGGCGGAGAAGGCCATGGCCCTGCCGGGTGACATGTGGGAACCGATACTGACAGAACAGGCGCAGGTGCCAAGGAATTCCCTCGTGCTCCGCGGGAAAAAATACGGGGCGGGGCTCAAGAGCGTCGATCTCAACGAGACCATACACATTATTGACTATGCGATCCTGACCGGCCAGGAGCTGGTGTTCGAATACGCCGGAAGCCCCCATGTAAAGAAAGGCCGGTATACCGTGCAGCCGCGCTCCTGCACGAGGGGCGCCAATCCGGTGCTCGACGTGGCCGAGCGCAACGGCCGTTCGCGCCAGTTTCTGGTGCGGAGAATCAGCGCCATAGGAGTGGGTCATTCATGAAGCAGCATCCGCCGTTCGTGCACCTGCATACCCATACCGAGTACAGTTTTCTCGATGGCGCGATCCGCATCGACGACCTGGTGGCGCGCGCGAAACAGTTCGGCATGCCCGCGCTCGCCATCACGGACCACGGCGGACTGTTCGGAGCGGTTGAGTTTTACGAGAAGTGTATTGACAGCGGCATCAAACCGATCCTGGGTTTCGAGGCGTACGTTGCGCCCACCTCGCGGTTTGACCGCCAGTCATCACGGGACGAGCGTTCCTACCATCACCTGCTCCTGCTCGCCCGCGACAACGAGGGGTGGAAGAACCTCATGCGGCTCAGCACGATCGGCTATACCGAGGGGTTTTATTACCGGCCCCGTATTGATGTTGAAGCGCTCAGGGAGCATTCGGCGGGCATCATTGCCACGTCGGCCTGCGTTGCCGGGGCCATTCCGCGCGCCCTGCTTGACGGCAACCGGGACCTCGCCAAAAAAATCGCGCTGGAATATCTCTCCATTTTCGGGGAACGGAACTTCTATTTCGAACTGCACAGCCACGGGATCGACGAGGAAATTGTCGCGTTTGACGAAATGATCACGCTCGGCCGTGAGCTGGGCATCCCGTTTATCGTTGCCAACGACGCGCATTATCTGAATCATGAAGATGCGGTATCGCACGAGGTGCTGCTCTGCATTCAGACGCAGACCACGATGAGCGATCCTGACCGGTACCGTTTTTCGTCGGACCAGATCTATTTCAAGAGCCAGGAGGAGATGGCCGCGCTCTTCCCGGATCTGCCCGAGGCGATGAGCAACACCGTTAATATTGCCGAGCGGTGCAACGTGTCGATCAAGATGGCGCCCCAGCTTCCCGTGCCTCCGCTGCCGGCCGAGTATACAAGTCCGGATGAGTACCTGTCTGTACTGGCGCGCAAGGGGCTGCGCGAGAAATATGCGCACGTGACGCCGGGGCTCGAGGAACGGCTTGAGTTCGAGCTCAACGTCATCTGCAGCATGGGATTTGCGGGATATTTTCTGATTGTCCGCGATTTCGTGGAAGAGGCGCTTCGCAAGCACATCATGGTGGGCGCACGCGGTTCGGTCGCGGGGAGCCTGGTTGCCTATGTGACCGGTATTACGAGCGTTGATCCGATACGGTTCGATCTCATTTTTGAACGGTTTTTGAATCCTGAGCGGGTCTCCCTGCCTGACGCCGACATCGATTTCGCGGACAAGGACCGTTACAAGGTGATCGACTACGTGATCTCGCGCTACGGCAGAGAGGCGGTATGCCAGATCATCAACTATATCCGGATGAAGGCGAAAATGGTGGTCAAGGACGTGGCCCGCGCCATGGGGATCCCGGTCGCGGAGGCGAACCGGCTTTCCGCCCTGGTGACGGAAAAAAGCCTCCGGGAATCCATGGCCGCGTCAGGCGATCTCAAGGCGGCGATCGCGTCGAATTCCCAGTACCAGGAGCTGTTCAAGCATGCGGTCGTGCTCGAGGGGCTGGCGCGCCAGGCCGGCATGCACGCGGGAGGCGTCATTATTGCGCCGGGCGATGTGGTGAACTGGTCGCCGCTCTTCAAGCAGTCGGGCACCGATATTCTCATGACGCAGTTCGACATGAACTACGTTGAGAAAGTCGGTCTCATCAAGATGGATTTTCTCGGGCTCCGCACGCTTACCGTGCTGCAGGAGACCGTGCGGCTCATTCATGAAGACGGACGGAACGTTATTGATATTTGGAAGATACCCGAAGACGATCCGAAGACCTACGAACTGTTCGGCAAGGGCGAGACCATCGGCGTGTTCCAGTTCGATTCGCAGGGCATGCAGGACTACCTGCGCAAGCTCAAACCCACCAGTATCGACGACCTGATCGCCATGGCCGCGCTCTACCGTCCCGGTCCCATGGACAATATCGATACCTATATTCACCGCAAGCACGGCAAGGAGAACGTGACCTATCCGCATCCCCAGCTCGGTGAAATCCTCGATGTCACGTACGGGGTCATCATCTACCAGGAGCAGGTCATGCGCATAGCGCAGCGCATGGGCGGTTTCACGCTGGGAGAGGCCGATGTCCTGCGCAAGGCCATGGGCAAGAAAAAGGCCGATGTCATGGAGGAGATGCGAAAACAGTTTGTCGACGGCGCAGCGGCACGCCATATCGAGAAAAAGATCGCCAGCGAGGTGTTCGACCTCATGGCGAAGTTCGCGGCCTACGGATTTAACAAGGCGCATGCGACCATGTACGCGCACGTCGCCTATCAATGCGGGTACCTGAAGGCCCATTACCCGCTCGAATACCTGACCGCCAACCTGACCTCCTATATCGGCAACCAGGATGAATTTATAAAAGTAAAGAACGAAACCGAGCGCATGGGAATTACGATTTTGCCGCCGGACATCAACGCGAGCGAGGAGAGCTGCAGCATTGAAAACGGCCGGATCCGCCTGGGCCTTGCCGTCATTAAAAATGTCGGTCAGGCGGCGGAGGCGATCGTTGTCGAACGCCGCGAACACGGCCCGATCGGTTCGCTGTTCGATTTCTGCAAGCGTGTTGACATGAGAAAGGTCAACAAGAAGTGCCTTGAATCGCTCATTTGCGCGGGCGCGCTTGACTGCCTGCACGCGACGCGGGCGCAGCTTTTTGCGAGCATCGATACGGCGCTCGAATACGGCTCCACGTTCCAAAAAGACCGGATCTCGGGGCAGGTAAACCTGTTTGACGACCTGTTTCCCTCGCCCGCGGACGGCGAAGTCGCCATACTGGCGCCTGAACCGTCCCTGGCCGAAGTCGATCCCTGGCCGTACAACCTCATGCTCCAGAAGGAGAAAGAGTTCCTGAATTTTTACGTGAGCGGCCATCCGCTTGACCGTTTTCAGGACGAGATAAAGGGGTTTGCGACCATATCGCTCAAACCGGAAGCGCTCGTGTCGGTACAGGACGGCGCCGCGGTCACTGTCGGCGGCCTGATCATAGCGGTAAAACCGCATGTGCAGCGTGACGGAAAACCCATGGCATTCCTGGAACTTGAGGATTTTGACGGTTCAATGGAGCTGTTGGCGTTCGGTGACGCGTATGAGAAGTACCGCAGCCTGCTTATGGAAGACGCCATGGTGCTGGTGCATGGCATCATTTCCAAACGCGAGGGAGAGGAGAAACCCAAGCTCCGCGTCGATAACTGCATAGCGCTATCGGATTCGCGGGAAAAGCTTGCCAGAAGTGTCCATGTCAGGCTCAATACCGCAGGTCTTGAAAAGGAGTTCCTCGCGCAGATCCACGCGCAGTGTTCTGCGAAGAGCGGCCCGTGCGCTCTGGTCCTGCATCTGGTGACCCAGGAGGGAAACGAATACCGGATACGGGCCCGCGACCTTACGGTGTCGGCCTCACCGGAGGCGGTTGCCTCCATGAGAGCGCTTTGTGGAAAGGAAAACGTATGGATAGGAAAAACAGCGGCTTGATCCGGCGCATACCGCATTCGTTGTTCCTTTTGCTGTGGCTGGTATTTTCCGTGATCCTCTACGGATCGATCTGCTCGGTGGCCGGCCTGTTTTCGCGTCGCATCGCGCAATTCATCGGCAGGCTCTGGAGCAGGCATCTCTTGTTTTTCGCCGGGATCAGGGTCGGCGTGCAGGGGGTTGAAAAACTGGCCGGCGGCGAATGCTATGTGTTTTTCGCAAACCATCAGAGCGCACTTGATATTCCGATTCTGTATGCCGGCATTGCGCATCCGCTCGTGTTTATTGCCAAGCGGGAGCTCTTCTGGATTCCGATAATGGGATTTGGCATGCACGGTATGGGCCACATTCCGCTGGACCGGTCGAATCCGCGCAAGGCCCGCGCCGCGCTTTCGCATGCCGTGAAGCGGCTCAGAAAGAACCGGCTCTCCTTTGTGATGTTTCCGGAGGGGACTCGAAGCTATGACGGTACGCTTGGAAACTTCAAGCAGGGGAGTTTCACGCTGGCGCTGGAGGCCTGCGTACGGATAGTGCCGGTTGCTATAAAAAAAGCCAACGAACGCCTGCAGAAAAAAAGCCTTGTGGTTCGTCCAGGTCCGGTGGAGCTTGTCGTGTGCGATCCGGTCGATCCGCAGGGAATGGAAAAGGGTGACCTCATGCAGACGGTACGGTCCGCAATCGAGCGGGTGATGGCCCCTTCAGGTCAGAATGCGCAGATAATCCAATAATACAATAAAAAAGAAAGGGTTCTTTCGAACCCCTTCTTCTTCAGGCTTTCGCCTGATACCCCATCATCATCACACACATCTGCCATCTTTCGTGGCGTTGTTGATATTATCTGCAACCATTATGCCAGAGAGAAGTTTTTTTTGATTTCATTGAAAAAATGTTAAGAATTAATAAGATACAGATACAGTTTTAATTTAGAACATTGAAAAAGCGGCTTTTCTAGTTACGATAAATTTACAAAAAACGGCATTATTTACCGAATGAGGTTATTTTGATAGATTATTGCGCTCTTTTACAATAACGGTTGCTTTCACACTGGTCACTGTTTTGTCTTCAAGTCGAACCTGGTTTGGGACGATCAGCTTGAGTTTGAGGATCGTAGTTCCCTTGATGGTTTTTAAAAGAAGCGGCTCGGTTTTTATTTCCGGTACATCGCTGTCCTTAGAAGGCGGTACAAAGATTTTTACGGTTTTCGGCTGCAGGGTTATCTGCTTTACGGTGAGATTTTTCGACACCGTTCCACTGGTAACCAGCTTCACCGGAACCTCTGTTGATTTCAGTTCATACGCACGTAAAGAGATGGTCTGCGGAATAACCTGGGTCAGTTTGAGACCAGAAGGAATATTGATATTTTCCGGCTTGATGATCACTGTTCCAGTGTTTTTTTCTGGTTCACTCATGTTGAGCGAGACCACCAGTTTTTCCGGATTGAACGTAAATGCACGCTCCATGCCTGAGAGCGATACCTGCACCTGGGCCGGGGTGGGTGCTTCGATGACCCAGTTTGGGGGGATATTGCGATACTCGATCGGAACCGTGAAGGTGCGGTTCATGATTTCGGTTCGAAATGAAAAGGTGAGCCATACCAGGAGCGCCAGACCGAGTGAGGCGCATTTGAGCACCATGTTGCGGGTGAGACGAAACCGGTGCTTTCCGTTTGAGGTGGCCGGGAATATCCTGGCGTAAAAGTTCTCTATGCGTGGCTTGAGTCGCTGCGGGTCAATCTGTTCCATGCGGCCGTTTTCAGCAACGCTGATGGAACCTCTTTCTTCGGACACGATGAGAACCAGCGCATCGGTTTGCTCTGATAGGCCCAAACCTGCGGTGTGACGGGTCCCCCGGTCGCCGATTTCCTTTATATTGCGCGAGAGCGGCAGGCGTACCGCGAATTTTTCGATGCGGTCGGCCTCGATGATCGCTGCGCCGTCATGGCCCGGTGTTTCGGGATGAAAGATGCTGTACAGGAGTGGAAGGCTGATCCGCCCTGAAAGCGAAATCCCTCCGCTGAGAAACCGTTCGAGCGGATTCCGCCCTTTGATCACGACCAGAGCGCCGATCCGGTCGTGAGCGAGGTTCACGATGGTCTGTACCAGAATGTCAATGGCGTTGTTCGATGCGACCACCTTGTGTTTCGTGCGCAGGCCGCGCCAGAACAGAAGCCGCTCGATGACACGGCGCACCTCTTCCTGAAAAACGATCACCAGGATCACGAGCCCTGCGGTGAATCCCGCCTTATAGATAAGCAGCGTGACATACATGTTCGTGAAACGGGCGACACCGTAGAGGAGTGCCAGCAGCACCATCCCCAGCATGAGCGTGCGGGACGCGCGCTGCTGCAGCCAGTTGAGGATGCTGTAAAAAAGGACGGTAATGACCGCGATATCAAGAAGGTCGGCGAATCGGACATTCGACACAAAGCTTTGGAACCACATCACTGTTTTCCCGGAAAATGATCGCCGCATACAGGCGTGCTGCGAAAAAATACGCATAACTCCGTCACGGCGTCAAGCCATAACGTCAACGCGCGATCGTTCACCGTGGATAGACCGTCGAGCCCTGAAAGGGCGCGCCTTCGGTGTCGAATCGCAGTGATTTCTTGTATGTCAGTGTCGTCTGGCAGGAGCTGGTGCTATCCTCTTACTGCTGCCTGTTGAATTGCTGGCGGGAACCTTGCGAGGGACGCTGTTCGCGTTCACGCGCTTCGTTGATCATGAGTTTTCGGCCGGCGAATTCCTTGCCGTTGAGCTCGGTCATTGCGGCATCGGCGTTTTCCATTTCGACGAAACAGAAACCGCGCGATCTGCCGGTTGCCCGGTCGGTAATGATCTTGACCGAAAGTACCTCCCCGAACTGGGCGAAATACTCTTTGACCTGATCCTCGGTCGAAGAGAAGGGGAGATTGCCGACATACAGCTTCTTAGCCACCACGAACCTCCACGAAAAAGTTAAACATGTTCCCGCCCCTTAAGGAGGCGGTTGTTGGTGCTGCACAGTATTCTATGAAACGTTTAAACGCATGGTTGCCATGGACTGTACGGTTTTTACTTCATGTAATAAACATATTCCGCCAAACCGGATGCAAGAAAATAATTTACAACCGGGCCCTGATCCGCCGCCACCCCCTGTCCGGAATGGCCGCGCCGACGACCCGGCACACTTCGTAGCCGCATGCGGAACCGAGCATGCCGCACGTCGCAAGCGGGTAACCCCGGGTGAGTCCGTAGAGAAAACCGGAAGCCCACAGGTCGCCCGCTCCGGTCGTATCAACGATGGTTTCTCCATCATTGATCGCCGCCACCCGCGTTATCAATCCGTTGTGTACGATAAGGCTTCCCCTGCCGCCCATCTTGACGACAGATATTTCAACATGCTCGGCAAGCGCCATGACGGACTTTTCTTCGATGGAATAGCCCGTATACACCCGCGCTTCGTCTTCGTTGGCGATGATGATGTCGACGTATTCGTCGATGACGGAACGAAGGTACTCCATGGCGTTCTCCACGACCGTGTAACTTGCCAGGTCCAGTGATATGCGTGCGCCGGACGCTTTTGCCGCCCTGAGCACCGCGGTCATGAGTTCCCGGTTGAACAGCAGATACCCTTCGAGGTGCACGAGACAGGCATTGTCAAAAAGGGACGGCGCCATTTCAGCGGGGCTGGTTTCAGAGGAAGCGCCGAGATAGGTGAGCATGGACCGCTGCGCATCCGGGGTGATGATGGAAAGCACGTTGCCGGTCGGCGTCGATGACGTGAACAGGCGGGGTTCGACCGAATGCCTTCTGAGCTGTTCCTCAAAGAGCAGACCCCACGGGTCGCTGCCCCGCTTGCCGATGAACCGCGCGGCACCCCCGAGCATGCCGATGCCGAGAATGGTGTTGCAGGCAGAGCCTCCCGGCACGATGACCGGTTCGCGACCGCTTTTTTTAATAAGCGCCGGCGCGGTCTGGTCGTCCACCAGCTTCATGCCGCCGATATGCGCGCCGGCTTCACGGACAAACTTTTCATTTTCAAGCAGGCATATATCAACAAGCGCCGATCCGACGCCGACGATCACATTTTTCGGAGATTTCGCGCAGAAGGGTGCCGTCATGAACGTTCATGCCTCCGGGCTGGGCGGGTGAAAAAAAACGACAGTATCGCCTATAAAATAAAGCGCGGGGATGGCTGATAGGTGAGATTCAACGGGACGATCATGATCACGAGCACGCCGCGTAAACGTATTTTTATTCCATCTATGAACCGGCGCTATCCCTCGAACGAATACAAGCTGTGCACGGCTCTGGAAAAAGCGCTGGGCCGTGCGGCCCGGCGCGGCGTTCCCTACGAACTGGTCATGGGAGACGATGCGGCAGTCCGCCGCTGCAGGCAGGGCGAACGGATCGTTCTGACCGCTGATAGTGCGGTAGAGAACGTCCATTTCACCCGCACCCACCTGTCCATGCGCCAGGTCGGTTTCCGTGCCGCAGCCGCCAATGTAAGCGACTGCGCGGCAATGGGTGCGCTGCCCGAAGCAGCGCTGGTGCAACTCGTGCTGCCGCATCACGCGCCAAGGCGCGCGCGGGAGGCCGTGGCTCTTTACAAGGGCATTGCGGAGGCGTGCCGTTACTGGAACGTCAGGATAGTGGGCGGGGACTGCGTTTCAGGTCCGGCATGGGCCATCGGCATCACCATGATCGGTACTGTTCCACGGTCCGGCCGCGTGTGCACCCGTAAAGGCATTCGGGCAGGGGATGCTCTCTGGCTCTCCGGATTTCCCGGATTGAGCGCGGCGGGCCTGGCAGCGCTCAGCGTGTGGGGGAAGGGGGCGGTGCCGCGCCGCTATCGCACGCTTGTCAATTGCCATGTCAGGCCGCTGCCGTCACCGGACCTCGGCCGCATGCTCGGTGCGCACCGGCAGGTTCACGCCATGATGGACCTTTCCGACGGCTTGTCAAAAGACGCGCGCACGCTGTGTTATGAAAACCGTCTCGGCCTTGATATCTCGCTCGATACCGGCATGGTCCCTCACGCCATGCTTTCGTTAAGCAGGGAGATCGACATTCCGTGGCAGGAGTGGGCGTTGCACGGCGGTGAGGACTATACCCTGCTGTATGCGGCGGCACCCGCATTAGATCCGGGACGGCTTCACGCGCGCCACCGCACGGCAATGGTCAGGATTGGCACCTTTACAGCACGGCACCATTCGATCGTGCTGCACAACGGCGGTCGCCGTATGACGCTGCGCAATAAAAGCTGGGACCATCTCACGTGAGGGAAAAAATCTTGCGCATCGCGGCATGGAGGAGTATTTTAGGGCCGTCGGAAACGGGTGAATTGCGCGTCCGGTGGGGCTGGTTTATTATCGCCGCAGAATCCCGTGCGACCCGTTCGACACCGGTGAAAAGGAAAAGAACAACCACTCATGCCGCTTATTGACACCCTCGTCTTGAATCCGGTGCAGCGCGAGGCGGTGCTGTACAACGAAGGCCCTGAGCTCGTGTTCGCCGGTGCAGGGACGGGAAAGACCCGCGTGCTTACCGCCAAGATCGCATGGCTTATCGAACAGGGCATGTACCCGGGAGAGATTTTCGCGGCCACTTTTACCAATAAGGCGGCACGGGAGATGCGGTCGCGGGTCGAGTCGCTCACCGGGCTTTCCACTGAGGGGATGTGGATCGGTACCTTCCATTCCATGTGCGCGCGCATCCTCCGCAGAGAGGGGAGCGTCATCGGATTCATGCCGGGATTCACCATCTACGACACCGCTGACCAGCGGACGGCCATTAAAAAGGTGCTTGCCTCACTGGGAATAGATGACCGCAGCATGCCGTACCGCCAGGTGCTTGCCGCTATTTCAGGATACAAAAACCGCTGTGTTCCGCCGGAAGCGCTCGAAGGGCAGGAGCGCGGTTTTTACGGTGAGGAGCTGGTGCGCGTGTACAAGGCGTATCAGACAACACTGCTTGACGCACAGGCAATGGATTTCGACGACCTGCTTTCCAACACGGTTTATTGTTTCCAGAAAGCACCCCAAGTGCTGCGGCGCTACCAGGAGTGTTTCAAACAGGTGCTGGTCGATGAGTACCAGGACACCAACACGGCGCAGTTCCTTTTTCTCAAACTGATCGCGCAGCAGCACGGCCGCGTGTTCGTGGTCGGCGACGATGACCAGAGCATTTACGGGTGGCGCGGCGCGCAGGTGGAGAACATCCTGTCATTTGAGTCCCAGTTTCCCCGTACCCGCGTGTTCACGCTTGAACAGAACTACCGTTCCACCGGCGTGATCCTCACCTTTGCCAATGCCGCAATTTCGGCCAACGCCATGCGGTCACCAAAGAACCTCTGGACCGCGCTGTCGGGAGGGGAACGGGTTACGGTCAACCGTTTCCGCGACGACCGTCAGGAGGCGGAGAGCGTTGCCGACCGTATACAGGGGCTTATCGCCGGCGGCACAAAGGCGACGGCCATAGCGGTGCTGTTTCGAACCAATGCCCAGTCGCGGGCGTTCGAAGAGGTGCTGCGGCGGCGCAGGATACCCTACGTGATCGTCGGCGGCATGAGTTTTTACGAACGGGCCGAGATCAAGGACTGTCTTGCCTATCTGCGCCTGCTCGTCAATCCGAAAGACAACGTTGCGTTTGAGCGGATAGTCAATGTCCCGCCCCGGGGGCTGGGCGAAAAAGCGTATGAAGCGCTCGCGGCGGTTGCCGCACAGAAAAAACTGTCGCCGTGCGAAGCGCTGTTGACAAGCGATATGGAATCGTTTGCTCCCCGGTACCGTCAGGGTTTTGCCGATATCCGCGACCTGCTTGTCCTGCTTGGCGAGAGCGTGCAGAATCAGGAGCCGGTATCCGCCATGGTCAATGACCTGCTCAAGCTCAGCGGCTATATGGACATGCTCACCCAGGAGGACACCGAAGAGGCGGCGGGCCGGATCGAGAACCTCAACGAGTTCACGCATGTGCTCCATGCGTGGTCCGAGGAGCATCCCGGCAGAGGGCTTGCCGATTTTCTCGAGGAGGTGACGCTTGCGACCGATGTCGATACCTGGGAAGCGCGTGACGAGGCGGTCAATCTCATGACCATGCATTGCGCAAAAGGCCTCGAGTTCGAGGCGGTGTTTCTCGTTGGTCTTGAAGAGGGGCTTATCCCATCGCGCAGAAATATTGACGACGAAAAAAAGATCGAAGAGGAGCGCCGTCTGTTCTATGTCGGCATCACGCGCGCTGAAAAACAGCTCGAATGCTCGTTTGTGGACTGCCGGTGGCGTTTCGGCGACATGGTTCCCGGATATCCGTCGCGCTTTCTAGAGTCCATACCCCAAGATGCATATCTGTTCAGGGACCGCAGCAATTACTACGACGCCGTGCTGGAGACGGCAAAAACGGTCCAGCGGCCGGCAGCCGGTCCGAAAAAAGGGCCGCGCCGCTTGACCGTACCGGCGAACAGGCAGAGGGCGCCGCTGGCCGACGAGTTTTCGCAGGAACCGGTGGAATTCCGCATGGGACAGCCAGTCACGCACAAAACGTATGGCCGCGGCAGAATAGTCTCTATCAGCGGATTCGGTGACGACATGAAGCTCACCGTGCTTTTCAATAACGGAACCCGTAAAAGGCTCATGGCGAAATTCGCCAATTTCGAGGCGAGTATGCCATAGGGGTGGTTGCGTACGTTTCGCAATTTCCCTGCATGGTTTCCGCTGGTGAGCGTCAGGTATCGAATCCCGGCCGTTTAAATCCCCGCGCCAGGGGGAACCCCTCTTCAATTCTTCTCCGCAATCCGGCACCGTATGCAATGATAGATGCAATACCCGTTGCGCAGTCGGGAAGTGCCTTGTGCAGGATGTCCCATGCGGTAATGGACCGGTCAAGACCGATGAGCGCTATTTTGACGGAGCCGTAGGCACTGCATTGCTGGTCGTCCGTGTTCTCGTCCTGCAGCCGGTTTACGGCCCGGCAGAGCTTTACATAGATAAAATACTGGTACCAGCGGACGATTTTTATTGCATCTTTGACAAGTGGGTTATGTTCCGGATGGACCCCGCCTTTGCTGCTTTCCGGCAGTGACGCTTTAAACCATTCTTCGACCATGCGTGCGTAGGTTTTCGCGTCACGCACGCACTCGTGGTTCTGGGCAGACAACCGTTTCAGCTCGTCCGCGAGCGCGTCGCAGCTGTCTTCAGGTACCGGTTCGCCTGAAGCGGTGTCGCCGTCATCAATGAGCGGCGCGGCACAGAGGTCCCGGTTGACCTCCTGCCAGAACCGCACGAGCGGATCGGCGCCGGGCGGGCGGCTTTGCGCGTATTCACGCTGCAGCGCAAAATTCCTGCAGCGCGAGGTAAAACCGCACCGCTCACACCAAGCGTCACAGTAGTTGAAAATGCCTTCGATAAAACCGTGTGTGTCGGGCATGCAGGGAAAATAGGTGATGGAACCAACCGGGATTATTTCCATGCTACGGTCCATACCTGCATTTGTCTTGTCCGCATACGGCCTGCGTAAAGCCCTTGTCGCTGCAGCGCTCCTGGCGCTGGTAACGGCACCGCTATACATGGATGTGGCGGGTAATGATTTGGTGTATTATGACGATAGCGTCTACAATGGGCGCGCTGTATCAAAAGCAGGGTGATCTGGAAAAGGCGCTGGCCCAGTATAATGCATCGCGGGCCCTTGACTCCAGCGTGGTGTCAACGCACGGCGCTTTCCCGGAGCGGCCGATAGTGTCCGATGGCAGTGAAACGGAACCTGGCAGAGGAGAAATCAGGCGCAGAGCGACACGTACTTCTCAAAATCAATCCAATCACTACCGAGACCTGCATCCGGGAGCGTGCCCCGTTCATAGGCGGTCACGTCGCCTTTGTCCAGCACCTTCTCCAGTACCTTCCATGCAGTCTCGGTCTCTTCTGCCGTGACAAACAGGGTGCGGTCGCCCCGAATGATGTCGTGCAACAGGCGCTGGTACGCGTCCGGGATTTCAGACGCGAACGCGTCGCGGTAGCAGAAATTCATGTGCGTCCCCACGATGCTGTTGTCCGTGCCCGGCGCCTTGCTCGACAGGTCGATGATGATCCCTTCGGCAGGCTGGATCTTGAACACGATCCGGTTGGGCGAGAGCTCTCCCCTTTCATTGAAAAGGAGCCTGGGAAGCGGTTTGAGCCGTATGCCGATTTCAGTGCCTCTGCGGTTAACCGCTTTCCCGGTGCGCAGATAGATCGGTATGCCGGTCCAGCGAAAGTTGTCAATAGCGAGCTTGAGTTCGGCATAGGTTTCCGTGGTCGAGCCTGCGGCAACTCCTTTTTCGGCCGTATACCCGTTGTACTGGAATCTGCGGTATCGCTCCACCCGCAGCGACCGTAACAGCAACGTCTTCTGCAGGGAGATATCAACCGGGCACAGCGTGGGCGGCGCCTCCATGGTGAGCAGGCTCAGAAGCTGGAACAGGTGGTTCTGCACCATATCGCGGATGATGCCGGCCTTGTCAAAATAGGCGCCACGGTTCAGGATGCCGATATCTTCGAGCGCGCTGATCTGGATCGATTCGATGTACCGGCTGTTCCAGATAGGGTAGAAGAGCGCGTTGGCGAACCTGAACACCAGGATGTTCTGTACCGCTTCCTTGGCAAGGTAGTGGTCGATGCGGAAAATATTCGATTCGTTGAAGCATTCGGCCAGCTTCTGATTGAGCTTTTGCGCTGACGCGTAATTGTAGCCGAACGGTTTTTCGATGACGAGCGACACGTTTTTCGCGAAACCCTCTTTTCTCAGGGCGCATGCCGTGGTCACGTACGCTTCGGGCGGCTGGGCAAGGAAAAAGATGACGCGCTCGCCCGCTTTGCGGGAGGTTATGTACAATTTAAGTCCCTCAATGCCCTGGTGGTAGGAGAGCAGCGCGCCGAACCGTTCTTCCAAAGCGACCATGTTTCTGAAGCTGTCGTCCGTGAACGGGGTCCTGCCCACGCCCACGATGCGGTTGGAGTCGTTGAGCTTTCCCTTTTTGTACAGAAGCTGCAGCGCAGGCACCAGTTTGCGCCTTGCCAGGTCTCCTGACGCGCCGAGGATCACGATCGTGCAGTTATCGGTAATCATTGCGTACCTTTTTTTGCGGTGCGCGGCTAGGGCCGTGCCGGCACCTGCTCCGGGAGGAGACGCTCCGTTTCCCCGTTTTCGGCGGAGACCGACACAGGCGGCATCGCTGGTCGCTGCACCATTGACAGAAAAAACAATCGCGGCACGGATGTTTTTTCCCGTGTCGCTTCGATGCCGGCGCCATGGGGAGCGTAGCGCTTACTCCTCCGGGGAGAACTCTTCCTTGCCCACGCCGCACTGGGGGCAGACCCAGTCGTCGGGAAGTGATTCGAACGGGGTTCCCGGCTCAATACCGTTATCGGGATCGCCGATGGCAGGATCGTACACGTACCCGCATGCATTGCACACGTATTTCTTCATTGTCTACTCCTTGCAAGAAGGTGATACCGCGTGGTTGTGTATCGCACGAACGATTGCCGTTGCATCAGGTTCCGCCCATTGCAGCGCTCACGCCCTGGCTGAAATCAGTAGGTACGTTCGCCGCGGTGCGGGCGCCGAGCTCCTTGTCGTACATGAAGAGCGCGCTTTTGTTGTCGCCGATCATGCGGAGGCTCTGGATGATCTCATTGTCGTTCTTCTCCTCCTCGACCTGCTCGGTGACATACCAGGCCAGAAACGCCTGCGAGGCATGGTCTTTGTCGGCGATCGCCAGCTCCATGAGATCATTGATGCTCTTGGTCACGAACTGCTCATGCACGAGCGTTTTTTCAAACATGTCAAGGAGCGATGAAAATTCCGAGGGCGGCTCCTTGATTGCCTTGAGCAGTACGGACGCTCCCTGGTCCGCAAGGTATTCATAGAACTTCATGGCATGCACCATCTCCTCATGGTACTGCACCATGAACCAGACCGATGCGCCTTTGTATCCGTCTTCGCCTGCCTTGGCGGACATGGCCATATACAGATAGGCGGAATACATCTCCCTGTTTATCTGTTCGTTGATGGCGTCAATCATTTTTTTACTGAGTATAACGTCCCCCTATCGTTGAACCACGGTTTCATGACTAAACGTTAAAAAATATATCACGCTTCCCGTATCGTCCTTGTTTCTGGTTCGTCCCTGCATGCTGCCACCGGTACACTTACGCGGTAGGTCCATCCAGCTCCTATTTCCACCATCCGCGATCGACGTGCCGCATACGCTCGCGTTGTGCCTCCTTGAGAATCTTGTACGCGTTGTCACGGACAATACCGAACAACACGCCGCACGTATCGTCTTCCCGCTCAAGGTCGCCGGTATCCGCTACCTGCAGCAACTGACGGGAAAGCTCAATCGTACGCTGTATGTTTGTATTTGATTCGTGCATACCCGGCTCCACGGTTGTCATCCTGTCTTGTCGAAAAAAAGCCCTTCCAAGGAAGAAATGTTTTCTATCATCCGATCAAAATCCTCGTTCGTGATGTTTCGCCGAATTTCTTTTTCTATTTTCCCATTGCTATCGAGCAGCACCAGGTCAATGATCACCTCGTCTCCGGATTCATGAACGCAGAACCGGTAGGGAAGGCCCTTGCGCGCGAGCTGCTCGTTTGACTCCTTTGCCGCCGTGCCGATGGTATGCATGTACTCCTTGGGATGCCGTTTCGGCCGTTTACGCTTCTGCTCTTTGCGGGACGAATCCTTATCCCCGCGCTCTTCATTGTATACCTTGCGGATACCGGACACTTCCTCAACACGCGAATCTTCAGGGGTAAATCCCATGTCACCGGCCATGCAAGAGTCCTTTGCTTCATGGTGCTGCTGTCCTGATCATTGCCCGCATCATACCGTGTTGACACGTCGCGGGCTCGACAGCGGAAGCTCCCGATGCCGGGAGTGCGGTCACGTACGCCACCAGAACACTCCCGTCCGGACCGGGTAACTCCATAACAATATAGTAATTAACCTGAGTATTGGCATGATTAACCGATGGGTAACCGCTGGTAGTTACATCATGCAATTGTTCAAGTTGCCACGTCTCTTTTTTTCCAAACAATGCGAGAAGATCGGTATTGACAAGAGCAGTGTCATTGACTGTCAACATTGCCAGCAACGACAGTATCATTGGTATCGAAGTTTTTTCCACTGGTGACCTCCTGTTAAAAAGGTTTTTAAGGCCAACCATATGAAATAATCATCAACTTCCATGCCAGAAACTGAAGGGTTTCCGTATCCGCACCGCCATAAAAAACAAAAGGACCGGATGATCCGGTCCTTTTGCATCAATTACCGCGGGAATCTGCTTTATTTGTTTGCCCAGAGTCCGTGCAGGTTGCAGTACTCGCGGGCCTGAAGATCAACAACATCTTCAGGAACCAGAAACGTCGCTTCGGCGACAGTGTCGCCCTCCTTGAAATCGTATCGCAACACCGTGTCTCCATAGAGAAGCTCTACGCAGAGAATATAGTGCTCCTTTGTCATTGGATGGGGTACTGACCCGACTTTGACCGTCACCGTGGTGCCGTTGCGCTCAATGACCGGCACATGTTTCTCCTTGGCCGCATCAACCGTATTGGCCAAAAGCTCTTTCATCTCCTCATTACAGCAGACAAGTGAAGGCTGGCCGTTCCAGAGCGATTCAACGACATTTCCGCATTTCGCACACCTGTAGATCGACTTTTTCTTGATCATGAGGGCTCCTTTTTTTAGATGGTTGAAGAGATAGCTGATAAAATATCAGATGCTTATTTGAATTTCAATTCCAAGAAATGCCTCATAGGTATGATCCTTCTTGGATCACTATAATTAAGCATGCTACATCACCCATTTTAAACGCAATTCATATGCCAGGCTGCGGATAGTATTGCCTTCAGCAATGTATGCAAGATTTCAGGAAATAGAGGGGTGTCTGCATCGCACTGCAGCAGCTCGAGGATGAATAATAAACAGACATGTATTGAAATACAGTCTGTGCCGGTTACCAATAATTCTTTTTAAACTGGTACCTGAATCCAATGCAGAATCCGTCAACACCATAGGTCATGTTGGCGTTCTCTTTTTTGACCAGCACGTATTCCTGCTTACTGGTTACGGGATCTCTTGGGCCGAGTTCGTACTGCTGGGTTCCGGGATTATAACGCGCCTTGAGGCCGATCCTTGTAAAGAACACCACATGCTTTGTCAATGCGATCGACGGCTCAAGCCCGATAAACCCGAACGGTGAGATCACCTTGTAGGATGTTTTGGCATTGTTATCCCAGGGATTGTTCGCATAGGTCTTGTCATAGTTGCATCCCACATGGATCAGGGCGCCGAGAACGGAGCGTTCGCCCCGGTGCAGCTCATACAGCACACCCAGTTTTCCCATTGCCGAGTAGACCGGCGGGCGCCTGATGGTCAGCGTTGCCGTGTCATCTTCATATCCGGTCACATACAGGGCGCCGAGCATCAGGTCGACCGCAACGTTCGCGGCCGGCTGCACCCTGGCGCCGATCTCGAACTCATTGGAAAGGTAGGGATCGGTTGCCTGGTAATAGGTATGGGAATAGGCTGTTGGAACATATGCGCACTGGACCGACCAGGTGGTGGTATCCTGTGAAAAAACCACACTCGCAGCCAGCATGACGCAGCACGCCAGTATAATGATTTTCATTGATGACCTCCGGAGATGAAGGGTGCGGCCTCTATGCATATACAATTAGTGGCATTTTAAGGCGGTGCGGTCGCTAGGGAACAAGAATCATTGATCCGGTTGTCAGCCGGGACTCCAGGTCCTTGTGCGCCTGCGCAGCCTCGAAAAGCCGGTACGTTTTATGAATCTGTATCATGATGACCCCTGAACAGACCATGTCGAAGAGTTCTGCCGCGTTCTCGCGCAGATCCGCAGACGTCGCCGTATAGGCATTGAGCACCGGTCTGGTAAGGAAAAGCGAGCCTTTTGAGCCGAGCTGCAGAACATCAAAAGGCGGCACGGTGCCGGATGACTGACCAAAACTCACGAGCAGGCCGCGCGACTGCAAACAGTCCAGCGATCCCTGGAACGTCTCCTTGCCCACTGAATCATACACAACGCACACGCCGGTGCCTCCCGTGATCGCAAGCACCTTTTCAACAAAGTTCTCTTTACGGTAGTTGATCACATGGTTGCACCCGTGCGACAATGCCGGTTCTATCTTTTCATCGCTGCCAACCGTGCCGATCACCATGGCGCCCAAATGCCGCAGCCACTGGCACGCAATGAGCCCGACCCCGCCCGCAGCAGCGTGAAACAGGACCGTGTCTCCGTCACGCACATGAAAGGTCTGTCTGATCAGGTAGCGTGCGGTCATTCCTTTAAGCAGCGCAGCGCTTGCGCATTCAAAATCAATCTCCTTCGGGAGCCGGACGCATTTCGCCGCGGGCAGGGTCCGGCTTTCGCTGTACGCGCCGAACGCCTGGGTCGCGTAGCCGACACGGTCACCGACCGCGAATGTATCCACCCCAGGACCCACTTCTTCGATGATGCCGCACGCCTCCTGTCCCGGAATAAAAGGGGGTGATGGCGCTTTGTATACCCCGGTCCTGAAATAGCAATCAATGAAATTAACACCGATTGTCTTGTGCCTGATCCGCACTTCTCCGGGTTTGAGCTCCTGCGGTTCGACCTGTTCAAGTAAAAGGTTTTCAGGTCCGCCAAGAGTTCTCACAATAATCGCGTTAATCATAAAAGGCAGGTTCTACTGGGTATGCAGAAAACAACCGCTCCCGGCATCGCTATCGCAATCGATTGCTTTCCGTTTTGATACCGATGCCGATTCTGACGTCGAGTCTGCTGATAAAAATACTTGATGTGTCCGGTTTCGCCATGTTTTGGACCGGATTTTGCTGAAAATATCATGATAGTCAGGCCGGAATAATCGTGTATTTTCTTTAGTATGAGCTGGTACACATGCTGACCTTGCTGTCCGACTACATAGAAGAATTTGCGGGCGTCTTCTCAGACATGGCGCCCTATTTCCTTTTCGGGCTGACGGTGGCCGGTATCCTGCACGTGCTCCTCAAGAAGGAGTTCATTTTAAAACACCTGCAAAAAAACAGCATTGCGTCAGTCATCAAGGCCGCGCTTGTCGGCATTCCGCTTCCGCTCTGCTCGTGCGGCGTGGTCCCGACCGCGCTCTCACTTCGTAAAAACCGCGCATCCGAAGGCGCGACCGTGTCGTTTCTCATCGCAACCCCGCAGACCGGCGTCGACAGCATCGCGGCAACCTACGGCCTGCTCGGTCTGACCTTTGCCGTGTTCACCCCGTTTGCCGCGCTTTTTGCCGGGATCATGGGTGGCTTCGTGACCCTGTTGTGGCGCTCCAACAGGCCTGAGGAGTACGTTTCCCAGGAGGGATTCGCCTGCAACCTCTGCCTCAACAACACCCCGCACCGTCACTCTCTTGCGGAAAAGACGCGCGCAGCCGCAAGCTACGCCTACAAGGAATTTCTTGACGATATTTCCATGCGCCTCCTGTTCGGGATTGCCGTGTCCGCGCTTATCGCACTGCTCGTGCCTGATGATTTTTTCACCACCTACCTCGGCAACGATTTCCTGAGCATGCTGGTCATGATCATCGCAGGAGTCCCGCTCTATATATGCGCTACCGCCTCCATACCGATCGCGCTGGCGCTTATCGACAAGGGGCTCTCGCCCGGCGCGGCCCTAGTGTTTCTCACGGTCGGGCCCGCGACCAATGCTGCCACCATCACCCTGATCGCGTCTGAAATGGGCAGGCGCGTGCTCGCCATCTACCTTGGCGTCATCTCAATCATGGCAATAGTCAACGGCACTGTCCTCAATGTCATTTACCGCCTCACCGACGCCCCGCTCCCGACCATGTCAGTATCGCATCTTCATCACATGGACGAGATCAACTATTTCGCCCTGATCCTCACCATACTCTTTACCCTCATTTTTGCCGCGTCCCTGTACCGCCGGACAAAAGAGCGGCTTCTTGCATATATTGTCTCACGTAAAAAGCGCGCTGCTGCCGCGTCCGGTGTTCACCCTCCCTCTGAGACCACCCTCGCCATCGAAGGCATGACCTGCAACAAATGCCGGAACAAGGTCACCCTTGCGCTCAGGGCCGTGCCCGGCGTGAGCGAGGTCGAGGTGGAGGTGAAGTCAGGAAGCGCAAAAATACAAGGGACGGCAGTCAAACAGGAGCTTGTTCAGGCGGTGGAAAAGGCGGGGTATGCAATCAAGAATGATACTATTGTGAACAGATAATCCCGCGTAGATGCCTCTTGCGAATGATAAATAATTACATCCGTGGGCCGCGATGCGAAGGTGCGGCGAAAAGAGAGCGGATGCGTGCGCGGGAGGACATTACCCGTGAACAACGACACAATTCTTGCCCTTGGCTTTTGCTGCATACAGCGCGCTGTCTGCTTCCTTCACAAGCTTCTGTGCCGAGCTGCGGGACCCCCCGGTTACAGCCGCCAGACCAATGCTCACTGTAACGTTCCGTTCATACGGATGTTCATTTTCTACCGCTGCCCGAAGCCGTTCGGCAAGCACGAGGGCCTCCCGGGGGTCTGTTGACGGCAGCAGGACAGCAAACTCCTCACCTCCGTACCGGCAGCAGATATCGGTATCGCGGGTTTCTTTCCGGATAATCGAACCGACCACATTCAGTATCGTATCCCCCTTCTGGTGCCCGTACCGGTCATTGATCGCTTTGAAGTCGTCTATGTCCAGCATCATCAATGAAACCGGAGCGCCGTACCGTTTGGAGCGCTTGATCTCAAAATCTGTTCTGCGGTAGAAGAACGCATGGCTGAATAGTCCGGTCAGACCGTCACGTAGCGATGCGTCGATGATATCGGCGATATGGTCCTCCGCAATCAAGGTGGTTGAGACAATGTCTCCGGTGATGTTCGAAAGATAATCCAGCGCTGCCACGACCACACGGATGTTTCGTTTGAGTGCGCTGGACATCTCGTATTTATGGCGGACGATTTCCCGCCAGAGCGCTTTCGCGTTTTCACCCTCAAAATACTGATGGGTAATGGCATAAAGCAGGTCAGAGTAAAACCTGTCGCCAAGGCTTTTCATCTTACGGTCGATCACCCGCGCTTCAGTCCTGCTCAAGGCGCGGTCTCCGGCAAAGGCTGAAACAAGATCGAGGGTCAGGACGTCTTCGGAAAGCAGGTCGTTTAACCGGTCCTCATCGGTATCTTTACCGGGTGGCTGGTTGTGGCCGGAGGTCGTCATACCGCGTCTTTGCCTAGTATGTCCTGCATGGTCAACTCGCCGGGCAAAACATCGAATTCCCGGTATGCCCGGCGTTCGATACGGAGCGTGTTCGCGCGGTACGAAAGGTTGCTGAGCAGCGTGACCAGCGGATTACGCCCGTGGAAAACGCAGAGCAGGACCCGCAGTGCGATTGATGGCAAGGAATAGAATGAGCGGGAACATTCCACCTTTTCCGCAATTATTTCCCGCCAGGACAAGTGGTTGTACCGCGCCACCGGAAAGGTCAGCGTGAAATACCGCCAGTCGCGCAGCGACCGGTTCATCACCACGCGGTTTTTCAAGGACATATCGTCCCACAGGGTGGTGCCGGGAAGCGGGGTCAGAAAAACCACGTTGATGGTGTCAAGGCCATACCGCTTGGCGGTCTGCGAAATGGCCCTGCCAACGCCCTTTCTGTCCACGTCAAGGCCGATGATGAACGAACCGACAATGGTGATACCGTGTTTGTGTATGCGCCGGATGGAATTTTTGATGTCACACTCCTTGCGCAGGTTGATTTTCTTGTTGATTTCCTTCAAGCCCTCGGGAGACGTGGATTCGAACCCAATGAACACACCGATACATCCTGCCCTGGCCGCGAGGGAGAGCAACTCATCGTCGTCTCCCAGATTTATGGTTGCCTGGGCGATCCACTTTTTCCGGATCTTCGCGTTGATGATAGACCGCATGAGCTCCTTGGTCCGCGCGATATGGGCCGGGCTCGTTCCTATGAAGTTGTCGTCAACCACCAGGACAAGCTCTTCGGGGATCGACCGGAATTCGTTGATCACGCTGTCAATAGGGCGCTGACGGTATTGCCTGCCGTTGAACGCGCTCACACTGCAAAAACCGCAGGCAAGCGGGCAGCCCCGCGTGGTCTGGATCGAGCCGAACCGGTAGCCGCTCACAAGCAGATCGTGACGCGCCATGGGCATGAGATCTAGGCTGATGCGGATTCCTTCGTATACGGGCTTTAAATTTCCCGCGGTAAGATCTTCAAGCACCTCCAGCCAGATGCTTTCCGCTTCGCCCACGACAATGGAATCAACCCATTGGGCCGCTTCCTTTGGACACATGGTGGCATGTATGCCTCCTATGACCACCGGGACGCTCCGTTTCCTGAATTCATTTGCAATGGCGTATGCCCGGTCCGCCTGCGAGGTGAATGCCGTGATGCCGACCAGGTCAGGTGTGGGCAGGGACGCATAGTCTTCACGCGTGACGTTTTCGTCGTACACCGTGACATCCCAGGTGTCAGGTGTCATAGCGGCAATGACCAGGAGCCCGAGCGGTTTCCACACCGTATAGCGGTTCCATCTGTTTTGCTTGCTGTCAACGAGACTCACCAGCGGATTATGCGGATTAATGAGATACAGGCGTTTTTTGTTCACAATGCTCCTTTGGTGTTTGTTTTCAGATATCGAACGGCTTCTTTCACGGCAGGAATGCGCACCGGAGCGACACTCAGCGCAGTTATGCCGGTGTCCAGCACACTGCCCAGCGCCTCGCTTTTTGCCGCCAGTTCACCGCAGAGGGTGACCGGGGTCGTGCCCGCGTGCTGCATGATGTTGTTGAGCAGCCAGAGAAGCACGGGATGATCGTCCAAGAAGTAATCGTCCACCAGCAAACTCTCACGGTCAGCGGCCATGACATATTGTGTCAGGTCGTTTGTCCCCACGGAGAGAAAATCGGCATGATCGCATAATGAAGGCACAGACAGGGCCGCTGCCGGTGTTTCTATCATTGCGCCGAGCGGCAGCGCCGCTGTTTTCTTCCTTACTGAAATGGTCCGGAGCATCTGCTTGATCTGAAGAAGCTCCTTGGAAAAAGTGACCATCGGAACGAGCACGCGGATACGATACTGTTGCGAAACGGCAATCGCCGCTTCCAGTTGAATCCTGAGCAATGCCGGAAAATCAAACAACAATCGTACGCCGCGTCTTCCCAGAAACGGATTAAGCTCGAACGGCAGGTTCAGGTACGGCAGGTTCTTGTCGCCCCCGATATCCAGAAGGCGCAGATTGACTGCTCTGTTTCCGGCCGGTTCAAGGCAATGGAGGAGGTAGCGGGTAAACTCATCAACAGAGGGCAGTGTCTGTGCCGCCAGAAAGAACCCCTCGGTTCTGAAGAGCCCGATGCCGTCAGCTCCTGAATCGACAGCCATTTCAATATCCTCGCGCGAACCGACATTCGCCATCACCTTGATGGTTTTCCCGTTGATGGTGCGGGCTGTTTTGAAGCGGTTTTTTCTGGCTATTGTCGATTGCCGGCTAAATCGATTTCGCGACGTATCGAAATCCTTGTTCATTTGCGCAGTCGGATTGACCGTGATTTTTCCCGCGTTTCCGTCCACGAGGACTTCGTCGCCGGTTGCAATGTTCGCAATAAGCCCGCTGACCTTTCCGATGCAGGGAACGCCGAGTTCCCTGGCCAAAATAGTAGAATGGGCAGTCGCACCCGCGATCTCGAGAAGAATTCCGGCGCATGATGTCCGCGATAGAAACACCGTGTCTGAAGGCAGGAGGCGGCGGGCCACAAGAATGGTGTGCGACGGGAGGTTTTCGAGCCTGTGCGCTTCCACGCCGCTGAGAACCCCCAGCATTCTCCGGAACAGGTCCTCGATATCATCCGCCCGCTCATTGAGCATTTTACTGGGCGCATCGCGGAATTTCCGTATCCATCGCCGGAAAACGGTCCCCACGACCCGCTCCGCATTGAAGTGCTTCTGGTGGAGGGTTTGCTTCAGGTCGGTCGCCAGCTGCGGGTCCTCGAGCATGATTTCCTGCGCGAGGAAGATATCGGCGATATTCTTGTCAAGCGCATTCCCCGCCCGCTTGGCCGACGTGAAGAGCTGCCGCCGCACCGTCTCCCTGGCTTTATTGATCCTCGAATATTCAGCATCATACTGGTCTTTTTTGATGTTGTACGCCACTTCTTTGCTCTTGAGAATATCACGGTAGACATGCGCCCTTCCGCGGGCAAAACCCGATGAGAACGGGATTCCCCTGAGATGGAACATCTGCTTGCCGACACGAGGAGAATTCATATACAGGGAAGTCCGGGTTTTTATTTGATGCACCTGGTAGCGATACCGGCGGTTCTATAAAAGCAAAAAAACCATCTGTAAAATACTTCATGCCCGGTCAGGCGGCTTCTATTCAACCGCGTCTTTCTGCGAAATCGTCCTGCTCTCTTCGATCCTTTGGAGAAAAGCAAGGTACGAATGGAACGTCTGCGAATAGCGTCCGACAAGAAACCTGGCACCGGCCTTGAGAAAGATCGTGTCAAACCAGTAGCTGAACGCCCTGCTGAAATTCCATGTCAGGGCATCCACCGTAATGTCGATGAACAGGCGAAGCGCGTCAATGGAAAGGCGGCGCAGCGAGTAAAACCGCTCATAGGCTTTGATCGTCTCCTGCTGGAGCTTTAGCGGAGACATGGACGCGGGCCTGAACACCGCGTACATGGCATTGTAGTAATCCCAGCGCCGGTGAATAAGCCGGCCCTTTGCAATGATATCCTCATAGTAGACGGTCCCGGGAAACGGCGTCAGGATCATGAACTGGACCGTGTCAATATGCTTCTGTATCGCGAAATCCACCGTGGCCTGCAGCGTCTCTGGCGTGTCATGATCATCGCCGAATATGAACATGCCGTGAATGTGGATGCCGCACTCGCGAATCACGTGGATCGCGTTCTCGATATCCGCGCGTTTTTGCGATTTGTTCATTGCCTTAAGCGTCTCATCGTTTATCGATTCAAACCCGATGAAAAAGAACCTGCACCCGGCCCGCGCCATGTCCTTGAGCAGTGCACTATCACAGGCAACATCAGACCGCACCTGGGTGACCCAGTCAATATCAAGTCCTTCCCGCAGCATACGGCTTGACAATTCCCTGATTCTTTCGCGGTTTGCCGTAAAATTATCGTCATAGAAAAACACCGTGCGGGTGCGGAAAAAGGTGAGTGCGTGCCGTATCTCCCGCATGATGCGGTCCGGAGATTGCATGCGGAATTTTCTGCCGAAAACCTTGGTCACCGTGCAGAAATTGCAGTCAAAAGGACAGCCCCGAGAAGTCATGATGGGGATGATGTCCATTGATTCGCCGCCTTCGAGCAACCCGTAATTAACAAGAGGAAGCTCGTCAAGGTCCGGAACCGGCTGTCCCTCCACCATGACCTCGGACACGCGGCCCTCGACAAGGTCAGCGATGAACGATTCAGCCTCGCCGCTCACGATATGGTCGGCAATATCTTCAAAGGTCTCTGGACAGAGCGAGGCGTGAATGCCGCCGATAATGACTTTTGCTTCAGGGTAGATCCGTTTGATCTCGTGCGCCAGCAGTCTGCCGCGGTTGGCGCTTACGGTCAACGCGCTGATGCAAAACACGTCCGCCCTTATGTCAAAGGGATCAATAGGTGCGGCCAGAATGTTTTCATTGTAAATGCGGACCTTGTGCCCTCTGTCGTGAAGGATCGTGCCCAGGTACAGGGAGCCCATGAGCGGCAGCCGCATGTAATTCTCAAACACGTTGGACACGCTGCCCTTAGGTTCGATGAATACGACGGTTTTCTTCTCCATCAGGAGCGTTTCACCCTGTCGAAGATGAAGAAACTGATGCCCGCGAAAATGAACACGGTCCACCAGAGATGCTGGTTCTGGCCGAACACGAAATAGAACAGGATCGCGATGGATATAAACAGGAACCCAGAGAGCAGAAGCGACGGCCGCCGTCTCCCGAAAAAATACCCGGATATAAACGACAGCCCCATCAGACCGATGAATGCGGGCCACAATCCGGCCAGCACAGACCATGAGGTCAGGCTACAGTAGATCGCCAGCCCGCTGAACCCTATGAGATACACCCCGGCGCCGATATACACCGCCTCGCGCCGCGAACGCCGGAGGTAAATGCCGATGAACCCGATACCAAGCACGGCCGTCAGAAGCGGCCAGAGCCTATATATGAATGACAGGTCAGCCATGGTATCGATTGCCAGCAGAATACCGATAACGGCAAGCAGAATGCCAAGCCGCCCATAGCTACTCAAGCCTGTCTTGCGCTGCTCGTGCTTCATGAAAACCGCTCTTTCGTTTATGGTGCCGTTATAAGAAAATTGTACCGGTTTTCCTGAGGCTTGGTTTTACCAAATCATTGCCCGCCAAAGGTATGAACAACAGCGCAGAAAACCCTGAAGAAAACCGTCAAATACCCGATCATATTTCACTATATATACGGCATATTGCCGCCCGGCATGGGCTTCCATCCATTACCACGATTATTGCATGAACGCTTAGGATAGTCCAAAGGCCGGTTTGAAGCTTTTTAACCAAAGGGCTATATATATTATAATATATTATGAGGAAAAGATAACAGCAACTTTTGATACAGGAAAACACGCCGCTTTCCACCATGTCAGGCCCACACCATCATCATGCGGACCACCGGTATTGCTTACCAAGAAGCTGCAACCTCATCATGTCACGTGAATAGCGAAGCAGGCTTTTTTACTATTGATAAAACATAATGGTTGCTAGCGTGATGTTTTTGTCTTTACGCGTCAGGGCGGACAGAGTGTGCGCAAGAGCGCCTGCCTGCCGTTCTTTGTAAAAAATCTTTTTTCCAAATAAGGCCTTTAGGCGCCGAGACTTCGGCAGGCAGGCAGTG
>JAFGDP010000151.1 GCA_016932075.1 Chitinispirillaceae bacterium
GGCACAATAACACGATGCGAATAACGTGTGAAAGCGTACCGGCGATCAGACGGTAAGGAGAAATGCACCATGGGTTTCAGACCGGTGTGCCTCATCATCCGCGATGGGTGGGGCAAGGGAAAAGAAGAACACGCAAACGCGATCTTCTCGGCAAAGACGCCGTTTACCGACTATTATGAAAAGCACTATCCGACGACGGTCATTGAGACTTCGGGTCTCAGCGCGGGGCTTCCGGAAGGGTATCAGGGCAACAGCGAAGTGGGCCATCTTAATATCGGCGCGGGCAGGATTGTATATCAGAGCCTGACCAGGATCGACAAGGCGGTTGCGGATGGCGATTTTTTCACCAACCAGGCGTTTATCAAGGCGATCGAATGTGCAAGGCGCAATAACAGCACCCTGCACCTCATGGGGCTGATCCAGGAGGAGGGTGTTCACGCGGTGACGCGCCACTGCATTGCGCTTCTGGAGTTGTGCAAGTCGCGCGGACTCGCCAAGGTCCTCATCCATGCCATAACGGACGGACGCGATACACCGCCCAGGTCGGCGGTTGAGCACCTTGAATTTCTCGAACAGGGTATTGCCAAGACCGGCATCGGCCGGATCGCGACCGTCATGGGCCGCTATTATGCCATGGACCGCGATAACCGCTGGGACCGCACCGAGCTGGCCTATCGCGCCGCCATGCAGGGAAGCGGCGAACAGGTTGGTGACTGGCGCGCTGCCGTCGCTTCGGCCTATGCGGCAGGTGAGACGGACGAATTTATCAAGCCGCGCGTGATCGATTATCAGGGCATGAGCGAGAAGGACTCGTTCATTTTTTTCAATTTCCGTTTTGACCGGACACGCCAGCTCACCAGAGCAATGGTGGAAAAGGAGTTCACGCGGTGGGAGCGTCCATTCACCCTTGACTGTTTCGTGGCAATGACCCATTACTATGATAACGGACGGTTCGACGAGGCGTTTCCCGAGGTGGAGAACAGGAATATCCTCGGCGAAGTGCTCTCCGCCCGCGGTCTCAAACAGTTCCGGTGCGCCGAAACCGAAAAATACGCGCATGTTACATTTTTTTTCAACAGCCTGCGCAATGAGCCTTTTTCAGGAGAGGACCGCTTCCTGGTGCCCAGCCCGAAAGTGGCCACGTATGATGTGAAACCGGAAATGAGCGCGTTTGAGGTCCGCGACAAGCTCGTTGAGGCCATCAAGAGCACTGCCTACGATGTTATCGTCTGCAATTTCGCGAACTGCGACATGGTCGGCCATACCGGTGTCTACGATGCCATCATACAGGCGGTCGAGACCATTGATACATGCGTGCATGATGCGGTCGAGGCGGTGCGTGCGGCCGGCGGCGCGTGCATTATTACGGCTGACCACGGCAATGCGGAACAGACCAGGCTGGAGGACGGATCGCCAATGACCGCCCATACGACCAATCCGGTTCCGCTCACCATCATCGGCGCAGGCACTATCGCTTTGCGCAGCGGCGGCAGGTTGTGCGATATCGCGCCGACGGTACTGGAACTGCTCGGGGTCGACGCACCAGCGGAAATGACCGGCAGATCGCTCATTTCGCCATTGAATATGCATAGGTGAATCCATTAACCGGAGGGGAACGTCATGGTTGCACGAGATCAATGCGCGGGACGTAATCGATGCGCTTTGGGATCATGCCGCGTTTTCATCGCCATTTTCATGATGGCAGTATGGGGAATGCTGCTTTGCAGCATTTCATGCAGTAAGGGCGCCGCCGCTTATAAAAAGGCCGCCATCCCGCGGAAAAGCGTGACCGTCAGCAGTGAGGGCGGGCAGATTATTTCCCCGGCCCAGCAGGACACCCTGTGCGCCATTGCACGGCGTTCCATTGCGCATTTCCTGCACTTTGGCAAGGAAGTGCCGCTGCCGTCACTATACGATGCTGCGCTCAATATGCGGCGCGGGTGTACGATAAAACTGATCGTTGACAATCAGACCCGCGGTACGAGCGGCTATATTCTTCCAATCAAGCAGCTTGCAGCCGGCGTGGCGGAGATGGCGGTACGCGCCTCGATGGGCAATACGAAAGAGGGGCCTCTTACGCTTGAAGAGATGGACAGTACCATCATCGAGATCGCGGTGGTCGGTGATCCGAGGAGCATTGTCGCGCCGTCTGAAATACAGCTGGGGGTCCATGGCCTGATCATCCTGCGGGGCGCCGGTGTGGGCGGCATACTGCTGCCCGGCGAAGCAGGACAGATGGTGCATCCAGATTCAGCCATCGCGGAGCTTCTGCGTGTGTCCCGTACCAGCAGGGAAGATTGGGAAAACAAGAAGGTCGAGATCCAAGCTTTTACCATGCAGGTATTTCGTGAGGTAAAGCAATAATGCTGTACGTTGCGGTCACACGTGCCAGGGAGCGTACGGTCTCTGCCATGTTCCCTCTTTGATAACAATGATCCGGGTTATATTGAACGTCAACACCCTGGATTGCAGGCGCCAGATCATTGGTGACGGAAGGTAACCGGATCTCACCAGCGTCAGACGGAACGAAGCGCAGCCATGGCATTACGGGGTGGTGCCTTGCTGTTGCACCTGCTCTGGTGGTGAGCATATTTTACCGTAAGGAGCGGCAGCATGCCGCCGTTACACTGCTATGAAAATCACTATCTGCCAGCTCAATCCGCTTGTCGGTGATGTCCGTGGAAATGCCGCAAGGGTGTGTGAGTGCGTGCAGGCCGCGGCGTCCCAACAATCTGATCTGGTGGTGTTTACCGAGCTTGTGCTCCAGGGATATCCCCCGCAGGACCTGCTCATGCAGCGCTGGTTTATCGGCAATGGAAACGCTGCGCTCGAGGCGGTATGCGCCAGCTCCAGAGAATACCCGGACATCGGTATTCTTCTGGGCACGGTGCTGCCTAATGAGCATTCTCGCGGCAAACGTCTCTCCAACGCGGCCGTGCTTTTCCATAAGGGTGCCGTTGTTTTCACGCAGGCGAAAACGCTCCTGCCCACGTATGATGTTTTCGATGAGGCACGGTATTTCGATCCGGCGAAACGCGTATCCGTTTTTCCGTTCAAGGGTGAAAGGCTCGGTATAACCGTGTGCGAGGACGCCTGGGTGCACGACGATCTCTGGACCACCTCGCTCTACGACCGCGATCCTGTTGCCGAACTCGCATCACAGGGCGCGACCCTTTTCGTCAATATTGCAGCTTCGCCTTTTCATGCGGGCAAGGGGAATCTCCGCACGGCACTGTTCCAAACCCATGCGGCAAAATACCGCGCGCCGTTTTTATACGTCAACCAGATCGGCGGCAACGACGAACTGCTGTTCGACGGGAGCAGCATGCTGTTCGACGGCAGCGGTGCGCCGCGCCTCATGCTGCCCTCGTTTCGTGAAGCGGTGGCGACCGTCGATACCGGAAATCCCGGCCCCGTGCTTGTGCTGCCTGATTTCGACTCGCTTGGAGCCGTGCGCGACGCGCTGCTTCTCGGGATACGGGACTATACCCGAAAGTGTGGTTTTTCCGGCGTGCTTCTGGGACTTTCCGGCGGGATCGATTCGGCGTTGACCTGCGCGCTTGCAGCACAGGCACTGGGGCGGGAGAATGTATGGGGGGTAGCGTTGCCTTCACGGTACTCCTCGGAAGGGAGCGTGCGCGACGCGGAAGCGCTTGCAAAGAATCTGGGTATCCGGTTTTCCGTTGTTTCCATTGAAAAGCCGTTTTCAGCCTTTGGTGAAACGCTTGCTGCGGAGTTGTCCGGAAACGCGGCCGGACTCACTGAGGAAAACCTCCAGGCCCGCATCCGGGGCACTATTCTCATGGCCCTGTCAAACAGTTCCGGGGGGCTGCTGCTCACCACCGGCAATAAAAGCGAACTGGCTGTAGGGTACTGCACACTCTATGGCGATATGAGTGGAGGATTAAGCGTGATTGCGGACCTTCCCAAAGGGATGGTCTATAAGCTGGCTCATTTTATAAATGAGGAGGCGTCCAGGGAGATCATCCCCGCAGAAACCATCAAAAAAGCGCCCTCGGCGGAACTGCGGCCGGATCAAAAAGATCAGGATACACTGCCGCCGTATCCGGAGCTCGATGCGATCCTCAGGGCAATCATAGAAGAGGGATTGACGCGTCAGGAGCTTGCAGCACAGGGATTCAAGAAGGAAACCGTGTCATGGATCGGCAACGCCGTTGCCCGGAGTGAATACAAAAGGCGTCAGGCAGCGCCCGGCTTGAAAGTGACGCCAAAAGCGTTCGGCATCGGCAGGCGGTTCCCGGTGGCGGCGCGGTATGAGTGGTGAGTTTTTCTCTTTTTGAAAATTCCAGTCGGTTTCAACCGTACTATTGATGAAGCAGAGGGGGTTCTTTTATCGTCACGTGAATTATTTTTGCGTGAAGGATGCGGAGCAGAGGGTACAAAAAGGGTGGCTGCACGTCCGCTTCAAGGACGCAACGTACAAAGAGAGGTTATGAAAAAAATCCTTAAAAGTATCAGTGCCGCGGTACTCATTTCGTTTCCTGCAGCGGCATCAGTGACCATTCTTGAAAACACGCCGTCGCAGCTCAGGTTTGCCTGGAATCTGGGTTCCCTAGATACGGTTTCGCTCTTGGATTCGGCACAATTCGTGACAACGGTTTTATTCGATGGAGCAAATAGTGTCCTGGGTGACTTTGGCGAACCGGTTATTCCGGGATATTCGGTCTATGCAGGAATACCGCTGGCAGGCAGGGCGGTGGTTTCTTTCACACCCGGTCCGGTCAGGAACGTCGATCTGGCGCACCCGTTGAAGCGCCATCCTCCGAGAGACGGTCGTATCGGAAAGGAGGCTGTACGCACCACCATACGCCAGGGGGAATCGTGGGTTACCGCTCCCCGGTACACCTGGATGCGCAACCTCCGTGTCACGCATGTTGTCATCTGTCCGGTACGGTATAACGCCGCTTTGAATCGTCTGACGGTTCTTGAAAGCGGGGAGTGCACCATACGGTTTCCGTCGGCAGTCAGAACGCTCCAGCCTGTCAAGCCGCAATCCGACTTTCAGCGCATGCTCAAGAGCCTGGTCATGAATTATGAGGTCGCGCTGCCCTGGTCAAAGCCGCTGTTGCGACCCCTCAGAAAGGCGCCGGACCCGTTTCCTTTTGATTACAGCCAGCAGGTGTACACGTTCAAAATCGGCGACGGCCACGATGACTATAATGAAATGACCATTCGTGAGAACGGCATACTCAAGATCTCCGGGGCGCAGGTCAAACGGTTGTTTAAGGACTCAACGCTGATTGGTATGCAAAGGGTGGCGCTGTACGGGTCATGGAAGGGCGCGCTTCCCATGGCTGCATCGCCCATGGGCGGGATTCCTGCGGGCGTGCGCGAGATACCGCTTATCAGGGTCGATGCCGATAGCAACTTGGTCGTGGATGACGGCGACTATTTCCTTGCCTATGTGACCGGCCTGTCGGACTGGCAGTACGATACGGTTAACAGTGAATTCGCGTTCAAGGTCGATCCCTACGATGACAACCGTACCTATTGGCTTGCCATTAAATCCGCCGGTAGCGGCGCCGCCATGGCTAGCTTCCGGCAGCCGCCGGGATCAGCGGATACCGTGGATCATTTCATTAACCGTGTCGCCTTTAAGAAATCAGAGCACAAATTTGTGGAAATAAGCAATGGAATTCCGTACGAACAGGATGCGATCGGATTTGTCTGGGTATGCCTCAAACCGGGCAACCGGCAATTCACCCTGCCGCTCGATCTGCCCAACTGCGACACCACAGACAGCGGGTCGGTCCGTTTCAAGGCATTCAGCTGGAAAGACGGCAGCGTCATTGTCAGCGCCACCATAGGCGGCGATTCTGTCTGTTCTGATTGCCAGATGGACCGCGATTACACGGTGCGCAAATGGGGCGACCGTACCCTGCGGCTGGTTTTGACCAGCCTGCAGAGCACTTACTATCTGCAGCTTGATCATATGCAGGTCAAGTACCGTTACCCGCTCAGGGCCGGTTCGGACACGGTACGCATGCACGTGTTTTCAAAAATCGATTCCATGCCGGTCACCTATCGCCTTTCGCAGATCAACGGCAAACGGGTCACCATGTTCAGGATCCCGACCAACGAAGATTCAGTAAGCCTGATCGACACGCTCAGTGCTGTTGATGCATTCGCGTGGAGCGATTATGGAAACACCGGAATCAGGTATTTCATTGTCAATGAAAAGGGATACCTGGAGCTGCCGGACAATGCGTTCACCCGGCCTGACTATGCCGCGTCCTCTCCGTATGTCGCGGTCAATCTGCGGGATATCGGCAATGAGGCTGATTATGTGATCATAGCTCCTCCGGCATTTTTTACGCAGGCGAAGCGTCTGGCCGAGCATAAGTCGAAACACGGATTTTCACATCCGCGCGTGGTATCGATCAATGATATCTATGCCGATTTCAGCGGCGGCAACATCGATCCCACGGCGATACGCAATTTTCTGGCGTTTGCCCAGCGCAACTGGAAAAACGGCGACCGGCTTGATTATGCCCTGCTCCTCGGATCGGGCCACTACGATTACAAGCAGGTCAAAACGGGCGAGCCGAACCATATCATACCCGCCGAGGTGGCCGGATATAACTTCCCGTTTTCCCTCGGTTCCAGCTGTGCGGACGATTACTACGCGTTTCTGGAGACGACCGACACGAGCGCCATGTCCATTGCCATAGGACGCCTTCCGGGCATGACCGAGGGCGAAGCGTCCGTCATGGTCGATAAAATCATTGAGACCGAAGACCGGCAGAAAGCGGATTTTGGTTCGTGGCGCAACAGCGTGCTCCTTGTTGCTGATGACGATATGCAAGGACCCCGGGAGGACCTGATTCGAGGAAAGTATGGGCACCACGGCTCTTCGGAGCGTGTCGCAGCGGTGATTGACGGGCTCTGGCCCTCGCTGGAGATGAGAAAGACCTACCTGTTCGACTATGAATGGGACGCAAACTGGGAAAAGCCGGAAGCGTCACGCGCCATCATCAACGAGATCAACAATGGCGTCGGCTACGTGAACTTTTTCGGCCACGGTTCCGAGGTGTACTGGGCCGACGAGCATGTTCTTTCTCCGGATATCGTGCCCCAGCTCTATAATGACAAGCGGTATCCGATCGTGGCGTCATACTCCTGTTCGGTCGGGAAGTTCGACAAGCCGGAGAACGTATCGCTTGGCGAGCTGCTGCTCAAACTGCCCGGCGCCGGGGCGATCGCCTCGTTTGCGGGGTCACGCAGTGCCTCGGCCGCGGGCAATGAGGTGCTGGCCATGGATCTCTACGCCGCCATTTTTGACACGGTCAGCTTCCCTTCTCTCGGCATGGCGATTATCAGGGGCAAGTCGCTGCATAACGATCTGAACAGCCTGATCTACATTCTGTTCGGCGATCCCTCGCTCCGTTTGGTGCATCCGCAGCGCCGCGTGCAGCTCGAGATATGCGATACCACGGGCACGGTCGATGATACGCTGGCGGCACTGCAGAAGATAAGAATCCGGGGCAGGATCGTTGATGGGAACGGGAACACGGACCAGGGCTTTGGTACCGAGACCGAAGCGTTCGTTCAGATCGGGTTGTACAATGCGCCGCAGATGACGACCCGCAAAGACAACGGCGACGACCAGACCGTGCGGTACCTGCAGCCGGGGAAGCCGGTATTTTCCGGCAGGACCACGGTGCGCAACGGCGCCTTTGAGCAGACGGCCATTCTGCCGCAGAACCTTTCGTTCAATATGGCCGGAGTCAAGCTTACGGGGTATGCGTGGGAGAACTCCAAGGCCGCGGTAGGCGCACGGACCACCCTTGTTTTCAGCGGCAGTTTGCTGCCCGATGAAAAGAGTGATTCCACCGGTCCGCGGATCACCATACGGCCGGTCTACGAAGTTGACAACATGCTTTCTGCATCGGCGTCGTTTACCGACCGGGTCGTGTCGTCGCTGCCGCTCAAGTGCGAGATCGCGCTGCATGACGCCAGCGGCATCAATGTTATGGGCACCGGACCTGACGAGGGGCTGACCGTGGAAATCCCCGGTATCATGAGCAGGCGCAACATCAACCACAAATTCCAGTTCTCGGAAGGTGATTTCAGGTCCGGCATCGCGGTCATTGCGTTTGAGGAAAAGTCCATGGCCGTCGGCACCTATGAGCTTGCGGTGACCTCGCAGGACCTGCTCGGCAACCTTTCAAAGGTCACCTTTGCGCTAGAAATTACCGATGAAAACGAACCGACGCTGGACCACGTTTTCAATACGCCCAATCCGGTGCGCATGGGCCGGACGACCCGCTTTTTCTTCTACCCGTCAACGGCTCAGCCGTATCTGAACGCCCGATTCTTGATAAAAATCTACTCGCTTTCCGGAAGGCTGCTCAGGGTGTTCAAGGACGCAACGAACGGCACCGTCTGGGATCTCAAGGACCAGACCGGGTATCCGCTTCCTCCCAACATCTACTTGTATCAGGTGACCGGCTATTACGTTACTGAAAAGCAGGTGAAAAGCGAGGTCCGCAAACTGGTGATCCACCCGCCCCGGTAATGAAGTTGCTTTTCGTACAAGGTGGTTACTGTCCACGACTCTCGTGAACCAGGCGGGTCAGTTCATGGATGACCTGGGCCACCCCGTCACCCGTGACAGCCGACATGCGAAACCATCCTCCGGGTGTATCCTGGTCGGGCTTTTCAGGTACAAGGTCTGTTTTTGTCAGGATGCAGCATGACGGTTTTTCACCCAGACACGGGCTGTACTGCAGCAGCTCATGCTTGAGCATTTCCGCTTCACGAAGAGGATCAGGAGTGGTGGCGTCAATAAGAAATGCCAGCACCCGTGTACGCTCAATGTGACGGAGAAAACGGATGCCAAGTCCCTTGCCTTGATGACTGTTTTCGATGAGGCCGGGGATATCAGCCATGACGAACGGGGAGTACCGTGAACCGCCCTGCACAATACCCAGGTGCGGTTCTGTGGTGGTAAACGGATAATCAGCGATCTTCGGGCGGGCACGGGAGACGCGAGATAGAAAGGTTGATTTACCGGCATTCGGCCTTCCCACAAGTCCCACATCGGCCAGCACTTTCAGGACGAGCGTGAGTTTTTTTTCTTCGCCCGGAGCGCCGGGCCGGGCTGACGCGGGATTGCGGTTCCGGCGGGTGACCAGGGATGCGTTGCCCCTGCCGCCCCTGCCGCCACGAGCAATGCAAAAGGGTATGCCGGTTTTGACACAATCGAGAATCAGCCGGTCGGAGCCGGCGTCCCACACCATGGTGCCAAGCGGGACGGTTATGGTGACGTCGGTCCCGCTTTTCCCGGTTTTTTGTGAGCCTTTGCCGTGCATGCCGTTCCCTGCGTGAATATGCTGCTTTGCCGTCATGTCCTGAAGCGTATGTTTCTGGGACGATCCAACGATGAAAACATGGCCCCCTCTGCCGCCGTCACCGCCGTCAGGCCGTCCTTTCGGCTTGTACGGCTGCCGTTCATATGAATGGCAGCCATTGCCGCCTTTGCCGGCCCTGACCTCTATGCACGCTTCATCGATAAACATGAATCGCCTCTCTCCTGCAGTAACGGGCCGGGAAGCGGATTACTCTTTTTTGGACGTCGAAGAAGAGGATCCCGCAGAACCGCCGTCCGCCTTTTTCGCGGAGTCGCTGCCGGATGATGGCGCTGGTGGTGGTGAATCGGATTTTGCTTTTTTCTTATAGGTGTCGCTGCGATAATCAGTGATATAGAAACCGCTGCCTTTGAACAGGAATCCTGCGCCCGGTGAAAATAGACGTTTCACCCTGCCGTTGCACCCCTCTTTTTTGCATTTTTTTATAGGTTCGGCATTGATACTCTGGAACTCTTCAAATATGAATCCGCATTTAGTGCATTCGTATTCATAGGTCGGCATATGCTGGTTCGCTCGCTCCTTGGCTGCAGAAGTTGTTTACAGGGGAAGAAAAATATATCAGGTGGTCGGTGCGGGGCAATGGGCCGTGCCTCATGGGATTCGAACCCTGCAGCAGTCAGACGGTGATGGCGCCAAAGAGATCATGATCGTCAGACGCCGTGATCCGGACCTTCACCAGCGATCCCGCCGCGTATCCCGCCTGGTCTATGAACACCCTTCCGTCAATCTCAGGGGCGTCGATCCGGGAACGGCCAACAAGAGGAAATCCGGAAATTCCGGTGCGACCGTCTATGATCGCATCGATGATTGATCCGGTTTTTTTTTCAAGCAGTTCGCGGCTGATCTCCCTTTGGCATGTCATGATTTCCTCGCAGCGGCGTTGTACGGTGTCATGACGCGGTCGTGGCCTCAGGCAAAACGCTTTTGTTCCGGTTTCAGGGGAGTACGGGAACACACCGAGCCGGTCAAACCTGATCTCCTCTATGAACCGGATAAGCTGCTTGAAATGTGCACCGGTTTCACCCGGGAAACCGATAATAAAGGTGGTACGCAGCCCGGCGCCGGGTACGCTTTCGCGGATGCGGTAAAGCAGTTCATAAACGGCACCTGACAGAGGACGCCGGTTCATGGCAATGAGAATCCGGTCGGCGATATGCTGGAGAGGAATGTCAAAATAGGGGCAGAGCCGTTTTTCAACGGCGAAGAGTTGCAGCAGGTCGTTGCCAATCAGGGCGGGATGAAGGTACATGACTCTGATCCAGGGGATGGTGGTCGCGGCAAGCAAGGCTTCGATAAGACGGACAAGCGAGCATTTCGAGTCGCGGCCATAGTTAGAGCTGTCCTGCGCAACGAGGACGAGCTCTCGCGCTCCCTGTTCTTCAAGCCACTGCGCTTCATGCAGAACCTCCTGCAGTGGCCGGCTCGTATAAGGGCCCCGGATCTGCGGTATAACGCAGTACGTGCAGCCGTGAGAACAACCTTCGGCGATTTTGAGGTATTGTGTATGGAGCGGCGGCGCAAGCTCCCGGAGGAACCCTTGAAGCGACCCTGAAGCATTTGCACCGGCAATAAGCTGCTCCCAGTCATGGACACCGGTCCAGAGGTCGACTTCAGGGAATTCCGCACGGATTTCGTCACGGTAGCGCTCGGAAAAACAGCCGCTTACAATAAGCGCGGAACAGCGCCCTGTTTTTTTGAGTTGTGCAAGCTCCAGGATCGCCTCGATCGCCTCCTCCTGCGCTTCACGGATGAATGCACACGTGTTGACAACGATGATTCCGGCCTTCGCAAAATCATCGGTCACCGGGTGTCCGGCGGATCGGAAACGGTACAGGATTCGTTCGCCATCGATTCGATTTTTCGCGCAACCGAGGTTGCACAAGGCAACAGGAGCTTTCGACGGGACCATGAAGGTGGCGGGGAGTGCGGGACGGCGCGGTGGTTGCTTGTTTGAATGACGTGCCGGGATGCCCGGACCGGAACCGGCGGCTGCTACCACTTATCGGTATCGGTGTTCTGCCAGCTTGAACCTGTTCCCCAGTCGGTTGGAGGAGTTGTGCTGGCAGGAGTTGATCTGGAAGGCACCGGCGTTGAAGAAGGACCGGTTCTTGACGGTGTCAGCGCGCTCTCTACCACCGTGGCGTCATTGGACTTGCGATCGACCCAGAAGTCGTATCCGGCAGGTCTGAGAATATTCTCCCCGAACGCGCGCGCATCGGATACGGTGGCAAAACGGCCTATACGGACCCGATAGTAGGTGCCGGGGAGGTCCTCGCGCGGATTCTGTATTTCGGTAACATAGGCGGGATGGCCTTTTTCCTTGAGCTCGGTCGCAAGCTCGTCGGCAAGCCAGCGTGAAACCATCGTGGCAACCTGTGTCACATACGCACCACGGGTTGTAAAGACCGGTACGTACGATCCCTGTGGTTCCTGCTCGCTCATCGAGAAGGTCGGTGACGTCTTGGTTTCAGGATCGGTTTGTTCGCTGTAGAATTCCTTAAACACATCACCGGTATCCGACGGCACCGTGTCGGTGGCGCCGGCCGGGGGCGTTGTTTGCTGAAGCTCAGCTGATTTCTTTTTTCCGCAGCCGGACAGCAGGCATGCCAGGCATGCCAGAACCATTGCTATGACAGCACAACCACGCACAACCATATCTCCTCCTGCTCTGTTTTTCATCTACGCACAATAAAATACAATCTGCCTACTGCAATTCCCGCGGTAACTGGCTGAGAAGCCGTTTTGCCTCAACCGCCTGCGGCGTATCACCGTATTTTTCCACCAGATTCTGGAGCGCCCGGATCGCTTTGGAGATATTTCCCTTGCGCATCATGTCGTTGGCCTTTTTTGACAGCTCGGCCGCTTTTTCGATGCGGTTGGAGTATTTTTTCCCCTTTGCTTTTGGCGCTTCCTGGGCATATTTGCACAATGCAAAACGGTAGTCGCCGTAATGCACGTTGAGGCAGGCAGGTTTGCCTTCGATGGAGGTGCAGAGTTCTTTGTTGTCGAATAAAAAGAGTTTGTCCTTTTTCCGGTAGGTCGCCTGGAGCTTGAGTACCTCGACGTTGTTGAAATAGACGGTTAACCGGTGGGGAAGCGGCACGCCGTCTTTCTCTTCATAGACGAAGAGGTAGCGCGCATTCATCATGTCGGCTTTCGGTTTTTCCGACCCGGTGCCGAAGGTACGTGAGTATCGTACGGTCGAGAGTTCATACACCAGGCGCGACGACGCGCTGATCGTAAGGGTGAGCATGGTAAGCCAGCTTTCGTGGACGAATGTTCCCATGTCCTGATAGGAATAAGCGAACCGTTCCCCCGTGGGTGCAAGGCTGACTTTATAGGCCGGTTCGTTCGCATAGGTGCACGTGTCATGGAACACCTTGGTTTCGCCCATTATTTTGGAGAATTCATTGGGCTGTCGGTATTTGACCACGGACGACACCACGATGTCGATCAGCTCCACCGGATTGAGGATACCGCTTAACAGTTCGCGGGTTTGCGAAGAGTATGATTCATTGGCGAGCACCAGATCGAACGCAACGCCGTTAAAGCTTTCATTGTAGACGGGCATCTCAATTTTCAGGCTGTCCAGGGCGTTTTTCATCTCGTCGGCGATGGAGCCGGTGAGCGTGACCGGCACGCAGTACTTTTTCGGGAAAAAGGGGAAGAGGAGCTCCTGCGGAGATTGAATGCCCTTTATCAGCGAAAATCCATCCGGCTGCTTTTTTGAACCCGCAGCGAGTGACGGAGGGAAGGCAATAAGGGAAAGCATGCAGAGTGAGGTGATAATGGTTTTCATAATCAAAGCAGCCCTTTCGTTGTTGGAAGTGAATCGGGTGCCTTCGGATTTATGGCGCACGCCGTGCTGAGCGCCTGACCGAACGACTTGAATATCGCTTCAAGAGAGTGATGGCTGTTTCTGCCGCGAAGCAGGTCCACATGGATTGTCGTTTTCGCGTTGTCGCTCACCGCCTTGAAAAAATCCTCCGCCAGATCGCATTCGAAATCATTGACAGTGCGGTCGGTCAGTGCGACCGTGTAGACCAGGTTGGGCCTTCCTGCAATGTCGATGCACACCCGGGCAAGCGATTCATCCATGGGTACATGGCTCACGCCGAACCTCCGTATCCCCCGGTGGTCGCCCAGCGCCTGATGCAGCGCCTGGCCCAGGCAGATGCCGATGTCTTCGGCGCTGTGATGGAAATCTACCTCAACGTCGCCTTTGCAGGTAAGCGAAAGATCAAAAAGCCCATGCTTGGCAAAGAGGGTGAGCATATGGTTGAAGAATCCGTTTCCGCTGGCAATGGTCGAATCGCCCTTGCCGTCAAGCGCAAGTGAAAGCTCGATCGTCGTCTCTTTGGTTTTTCTGGTCAGGGTCGCATTCCGCTTCATGTGCTGCTCCTTATCGGGAATCAGTAAAAAACGACCGAAGCGCTGTTTTCAAAGCGGCATTTTCGGATGCGGTGCCGACACTTATCCGCAGACAGCGTTCCAGCATGGGGTAGGTGGAAACGTCGCGAACCAGTATGCCTGCGTTTCTGAGCGTGTCCCAAAGCGCATCTTTGTCGCGGCACCGGACAAGAATGAAATTTGCGGCGCTCCGGTACACGTTTTCAAACGGCAGCGTTTTCAGGAAAGAGAACAGCTCGTCGCGCTCCCTGACAATGGTGCCGTGTGTTTCTGCGATCAGTGCCTGGTTCTTTGCCAGCATCACGGCGACATGCTCGATAAAAAAGTTGATATTGTACGGCAGTTTGATCTTATTGATCTCCTTTACAACGGCAGGATTTCCCACCAGGTAGCCGAGGCGCAGGCCGGCTCCGGCGAACGCTTTTGAATAGGACCTCGTGATGATCAGGTGCGGATACTCCGCAAGCAGCGGAACCGCGTCGTAGCCGCCGAACTCGACGTACGCCTGGTCGAAAATGCAGAACCCCTTGTGGGCAGAAAGAATCCGCCGCAACCCGTTTTCGTCAATGGTGCTGCCGGTCGGATTGTTCGGGCTGCACAGGATCAAGAGGCTGTGCGGATTGGCGTGTGACGCGGCAATGATTCCATCGATGTCGTATTCGAGCGACGTGGTCAATGGCACCGTGCATAACTGTGCGCCCAGTCCGGTAACGAGCAGCTTGTATACGGTAAAGGTCGGCTGGCACCCGATCACGATGGCATCGCGGTGCGTCAATGACAACAGCAGCACGAGAAGCATCTCGTTAGAGCCGTTCCCGACGATCACGCTGCCCGGCCGCGCTCCGACATAGGCGGCAAGCGCATCTTTGAGCTCGTCGGGCACAAAGGGCGGGTAGCGGTTCCAAGGCCGTTCTCTACAAAAACGTGCCGCCTCTTCCTTTATGGGGAGCGGCCAGTCATAGGGATTCTCGTTCTGGTTCAGCTTTATTGCACACGCTTCAGGATCGAGATGGTACGCGTTGAGCGAGCGGATGGAGCCGTTTATACGTTCCAAGGTTTCATCGAGATTCATAGTGTTTGGTAATTTTGTCCGTGAATGCGGTGATATTTTTTTCAAGCTCGTTGACCTCGACAACCAGGTAGAAGCATAACACGAGGACACCGATGACGGCACCTATGAGAAGAACGATCAGCATTAAAAGCTCCCCCGACAGGATGATGAAGAAAAAATATAATGCGTCAGGGCGGTGAAAAACAGAAAAGAGCGTCAGACGCACTTTTCGGCAACGGCTCCCCGGGAAAGAAACAACCGTGCAAAATTGTGCGCGAGCGCCTCCTGCAGGATCTCGGCTGAAATGTTTTTTTCCCGTGCGACCGTTTCCCCGGTATGGACAACCAGCGCGGGATGGTTTTTTTGACCGCGGAAGGGGGCCGGCGTCAAATAGGGCGAATCGGTTTCAATGAAAAGCCGGTCAAGCGGAACATGACGGATAAGCCGTCGTATGCTGCTGTCAAAGGTCACAATGCCTGAAAAGGAAATGCAATACCCGGCCTCAAGAATCCGCTCCAGAATGTCTCTGGAACCGGTAAAACAGTGGAAAATCACCTTTTTATTGCCGATGGATTGACAGGTCTCCATGACCGGGATCTCTGCGCCGCGGGAATGGACTATTGCGGGCATGTCCAGTTCCTGCGCAATGGCAAGCTGTTTTTCAAAGGGCGGTCTTTGGATTTCTAAAGAGGGATAGGTGGAATTGGCGCAGTCAAGGCCGATTTCTCCTACCGCTAGTATGCCTCTGCATAAAAGCTGGGCCTTCAGCCGTGATTCCCAGTGTGCGGGCAGATGGATCGAATCAAAGGGCGAAATACCAGCTGTTCCGTACAGCGTGTCATAGTGCGAACACTGTTTGGCTACGGTTTCGGCAGAGGCGAGGTCAGTTGCGGTCGACACAATGACGGATACGCCGGCAACCGCAGCCTCCGCGACGCGCTGTTCCAGTTCGGTTTCAGATAATCTGTCAAGATGGGCGTGAATGTCAATCCACATGGGGAACACTAGTCCCGGTTCTGAAAAACCTCGTTCCATTTTGCGGAGTTCCAGGTCGAAACCGTGCCTGAAGAGTCAATTTTAAACGAAACAACGCCGCTGCCCGGTACGGCAACAGGTTTCCCGTCAAGAGTGATGGATACGGCTTCATTGACACCAATATGCACGTTAAAACTGTCTCCGGCAGAGAACGATATCGATTTTCCCTCCCTGAGCAGGTTGCGCCACTGTTTTCCATCGTAAAACACACGCGCCCAGCAGGAGTCGCTGGTAACCGATAACCGCAGCTTCATTTTTTTCGCCGATAGGGAGGTTGCAGGAGACGCGGTTTTCTCTGCTGTATCTGCAGGGGCAGGGGTCGTTTTTGCCAGGTCTTTTTTCTGGCGTGCAAGATCTGTTCCTGCCGTTTCCGCATCCTTCTTTTTCTCTTCTTTCTTCAGGTGGGTGGATGTAGGTCCTTGTACCGAAGAATCCGGGGTTTTTGAAGCCGCAGAGGAATCCCTGCTTTTTTTCAAGGCCGCCGTTTTTTTCCGTGCGCTGTCTTGGGACGGGAGGGCTTGCGGTGATGGCTGTTTGAGAGAGTCAGGTTGTTTTTTCCGGCCGGTGGCGGCAACCGCTCCGCTATCCTTGACCTGCGTGACAGTCGGTTTCGATTTTTTCAAGGAGTCGTGCGTGCTTTTTTTTCGCTCGTTTTTTGCGTCCGGTGCCGCAACGCCGGATTCCACGCTTTTCGCCATAATCCCGGCCGGTTTCTGTTTCACCGTGTCTTTGATAATCTGTTTTTTCAGCCGTAATCCAGTGAGAAGAGCCGGACGATTATCGGTTTCTTTTTTCATTGCCGCCCTTGAACCGGCAGGCGCATCTTTCTGTTCAGAGGGCGGTAGCAAGGAATCATGGGCGGCCGAGGCTGCGGGTTTGCCCTGTTCGCTTTGCGCAAGTTTCTTTTCCGGCAGCGGTGCGCCGAACCATCCCTGCTTACTGCCGGCGATGATGAGGGCTACGGCCAGCAGGACAATGGCGAGAAGTACCAGCGGAATCGCGATTCGGGAGTTTTTTCTTTCTTTAACAGCTGAAATATTTATTTTCGTGCTGGAATCCTTGCGCAACGTATCAACGCCCGTCACCCCGCGTTCATCGAAAAACCGCATGAGCAGCTCTTCCGGGTTCAGGGAGAAATAGACGCATAGCGACCGTAGATAGACGCGAATGTAAGTGTCGCCGGGCAGTTCGTCGTAGTCGTTCGCCTCAAGCGCCTGAACATACCGGGCGTTGAGTTTCAGCTCCTTTGCAAGCGTTTCAACGTCGATACCGCGTATTTCCCTGGCTTTTCTGAGGATTTCGCCAATCCGTTCATTGCCTGCAGCGTGGGGATCCGGTGTTTCGGATTGAGGAGTATTCGGCGTGTTTCTACTCATTGCATTCCACGGCTCGGTTCAAATACTCGTTGAAAAGGGAAACTGTTTCGACGACCGGAAGGCCGACGACATTGTAATAACACCCTTCAATTTTTTCAATAAAGACCAACGCTCTTCCCTGGATTGCGTACGCTCCTGCCTTGTCGTGGTATTCTTCGAGTTCGAGATACTCGTCGATTTCGTTACCGGACAGTTTCCGGAAAAATACATCCGTGCAGGCGACCGCTGTTGCAGTAAAAGCATCGGATGCGCATACGAGTGCGACACCGGTCATCACCCGGTGTTTGCGATGCGACAGCTTCACCAGCATTTCCCTTGCCTGCTCTTTGTTGTCAGGCTTTCCAAGCACATCGCCGTCCAGCACGACGACCGTATCGGCGCCGAGCACAAGCGACCGGGGATGGAGGACCGCAATGCTCCGCGACTTTGCCAGGGCCAGGGCTTTCAGCGAAGAGGCGAGGCTAGAAACGTTTATTATGGACGATTCATCGGGTACGTGTGGAGACAGGGGGGTGAAGGTAACGCCCATTTGCGTGAGAATCGCCTTTCTCCGTGGAGATTGCGAGGCAAGAATGATTGGCTTTCCGGGAGAGTACCAGAGTGGCATGGTAAAAAAAAATAAATCACCGGTATGGTGTTGGTCAGGGATAATTGCATGGGCAGGATGTATCTTTTGTCGAACATTCTTTGGAATAAATACGGTTCGCAGGAACAATAAATGAATGAGATCGTCGACCTTGTCTCGGAAGCTGTTCGCCGGGCAGGGAAATTGCTTGTCGATTGTTACGGAAGGACCGAGATCCTGCAGAAAGGCGCGCCGCATAACCTGGTGACCGAAGCGGATGTCCGCGCGGAGGAGCTGGTAATTGAATTCCTCGGCAGGTCCGTGCCGGATTCTTCGTTTTACGGTGAAGAGACCAATGGCAAGGCGCGCCTTGACGCAAAACGGTTGTGGATCATAGATCCGCTCGACGGTACGACCAATTATGCCCACGGGATACCTCATTTCGGTGTTTCCGTTGCCTATGCCGACGAAGGGACGCTTTTTGCGGGCGCAGTGTATGACCCCATGCGTAACGAGCTTTTCAGCGCGAGCAGGGGTGGGGGGGCATATCTGAACGGCCGCGCAATTACGGTGTCAAAAAAAACGCGGCTGGAAGAGTGCCTGATAGCAACCGGATTCTATTATGACCGCGCGCAGTATATGAAAAAAACACTGGGCGCCCTCGAGAATCTTTTTAAAAGGAATATCCGCTGCATGCGACGGATGGGCGCCTGTACGCTCGATCTGACGTGGCTCGCCTGCGGTCGCTTTGACGGATATTTCGAATTCACCCTGTCACCATGGGACTTCGCGGCCGGCCTGCTTATTGTCAACGAAGCAGGCGGGAGTTCATCAGGCAGGGACGGCGCTGCGGCAGACCTTTTTTCCCAGGGAGTACTATGCAGCAACGGCAGGATTCATCAGGAGTTTGTCAGAGAGGTGCTTGCATCCTGAATTCACAGGATTTATTGCCTGATTCCCGGCGCAGTGGCTTATTTTATTGGATACGGAAGACCGGTCGTATACGGACAATTGAAAGGACAGTGTTGTTTCACGGAAATGATTAATCGAAACGATCCTTGCTGGTGCGGCAGCGGTAGAAAGTACAAGAAGTGCCATTTTTTCAGCGATCTGAAATCAGGAAACCGGCCGGGTCCGGGAAGGCCGAAAAAAGTGCCGGTCAAAACGCCGGAGGAAATCGATGGCATGCGGCGAGCCGGCGCGTTTAACGGTGAACTGCTCGAATACATTCGTCCGTATGTAAAGCCAGGCGTATCTACCGCCGAGTTGGACGCCCTTGTGCATGAGTATACGATCAAGCACGGTCATACCTGTGCGTGCCTCGGGTACCGGGGCTATCCGAAATCCATATGCACGTCCATTAATAACGTGGTATGCCATGGCATCCCTTCCGCACAGGAAACGCTCAAGGAGGGCGATATTATTAATATCGATCTGACCACGGTAGTTGCCGGATATCATGGCGACTCCTCGGAAACAATCATGATAGGTTCCGTTTCCGACAGCGCTCGTCATCTGGTCATGGTCGCGGCCGAGGCGCTTATCCGGGGTATTGACGCGATCAAACCCGGGCTTCCCCTTCAGGCCATTGCAGGGGCAATTGAACCTTTTGTCATCGCAGAGGGCTGCTCGGTCGTAAAGCAGTTTACCGGCCACGGCGTCGGGAAAAAATTCCACGAGCATTTTTCGGTTTATCATCATCTCGACGCCGATGCTGAGCACGTCATCCTGACGCCGGGCATGACCTTGACTGTAGAGCCGATGATCAACCTCGGCGGATGGAAAGTCACCGTGGATGAACGTGACAAATGGACCGTGCGTACGCTCGACGGTTCGCTGTCGGCACAGTTTGAGCATACGGTACTTGTTACCGAGAGCGGGGCCGACGTGCTCACCTTGACTCCGGCGCAGATCGCGGCAGGCATACGGCTGAGCGTGGGTACCAAGCACTTCAACTAGGGTATGGGGGTAATGCCGATACCGCATGCAGACGAAAAGGTAGTCCTTGCCGGTCTCTTGCTTTCCGGGGACGACGAACAGCTCTTTGAGGAAGACATGCAGGAGATGCAGCTCCTGTGTGCAACCGCCGGAGCCCGGGTCGTTGAGCGGATCATCCAGCGAAGGGAGAGCCCGGTCGCCTCAACGTTCATGGGACGCGGGAAGCTTCAGGAGATCAAGACCCTCATGCGGGTGAAAGGAGCCGACACGCTCGTGATCGACGGCAGGCTTTCGCCCGGCCAGGTGCGCAACATTGAAGAAATCGTCGAGGCCAAGGTGATCGACCGCGGACAGCTTATTCTCGATATTTTTGCCAAACATGCCCGCACCAACGAAGCGCGTGTCCAGGTGGAACTGGCCCAGATGCGGACGCTCTATCCGCGTTTGACGCACGCATGGACCCATTTTTCTCAGCAGGTGGGCGGCATCGGTACCGTCGGGCCCGGAGAGAAACAACTCGAGGTCGACCGCCGGGTAGTCAAGAAAAAAATCGCCGATCTTGAAAAACGCCTCGAAAAAATTGAACGGGAGCGCGAAGAGCAGCGAAAGAGCAGGAAAAACATTTTCAGGGTGTCGCTGGTCGGGTATACGAACGTTGGCAAGTCATCGCTGCTGAACGGCTTGTGCGGGAGCGAGGTGCCCGTCGAAGACCAGCTCTTTGCCACGCTCGATACGGCGACGCGGCGCTCTTATATTGCGGGGGTGGGAGAGATCGTCATCTCCGATACGGTCGGATTTTTGCGAAAGCTGCCGCACGATCTTGTTGCCTCGTTCCGCAGCACCCTCAGCGAAGTCACGGAATCGCACCTTCTCCTGATTGTCATGGACGCATCGAGCAGGTGGATAGATCAGCAGCATGAGACCGTCCTGGCGGTTCTTTCGACCCTCGGCGCCCAGAGCATTCCGCGTCTTCAGGTGCTCAACAAATGCGACCTGGTGCAGGATCCCTTTACCCGCAAGAAAATTGGGATTGATTATCCCGATGCGCTGTTCGTTTCGGCTTTTGAAAAGGAGGATATCCGCCTGCTCAAGGAGCGCATCGCATCGGCCGTGCTTTCATTTGATCGTGAAAAAAAAGTAACGGATATTATTTTGCAAAAGACGAGAAGCGTTGCGCGCGACAGGGCCGCACTGTCACCGCAGCGTGAAGGGACCTCTTCGGCACCGTAATCGCAGAGACCGGACCGCATGAAAACAGCGACGCTCATACGTCCCGAACATCTTGTCGCGATCAGAAACCTGTCGCTGTGCGCCCGGCTCATCGTGGAGGGCATGATCGCGGGCCAGCACAAGAGCCCCTTTCACGGTTTTTCCGTGGAGTTTCTCGAATACCGTGCCTACCTGCCTGGAGAATCGACCAAGGCAATTGACTGGAGAAAGTATGCCCGCACCGACAGGGCGGTGGTCAAGCTGTTCGAGGACGAGACCAATCTGCGTGCCTGGCTGATGCTTGACACAAGCGGTTCCATGGGGTTTTCATCGCGAAAAGCACCGCTTTCAAAGCTGGAATACGCAAAAGCCCTTGTCGCGTCGCTTGCCTGGATTCTTGTCCGGCAGCGTGATGCGACCGGCCTGGCGGTGTTTGACGAAGAGATATCGGCACTCCTGCCGCCGCGCTCCACGAATGTGCAACTGAAGGCCATGCTTGCCGCGCTCGATACCCTCGAACCCGGAGGGCGGACACGGTGCGGCAACGCCATCGACACGCTGGCAGATCGGATAAGGAAAAGGGGGCTTTGCGTCTTGGTGTCAGACCTGTTCGATGATCCGCAGCGGATCATCCACGGACTGCGCCACCTCCGGTTCAAAGGGCAGGATGTCATCGTGCTCTGGATCATGGATCCGCTCGAACGTTCGGGGTTCGACCGCGCACCGCTGAAACTGCGTGACCTTGAAACAGGGGAGCGGCTGTCCGTCGACGGCGAGACCGCGTCGCGGTTTCTGCGTGAGGGGGTGGCCGAACAGTACCGAATACTCGAAGAGGCATGCAGAGAGCTTGCCGTTGATCTGGACATTGTCACCACCGATGAGCCGTTTCAGAAAGCGCTTTTCAGGATCATGGAAAAACGCAAGAGGGTCGGGTGAACGTGCTCTCTTTTTTCAGGCCGGAATTTCTCTGGGCGCTTTCATTTTGCGCCGCTGTTTTGTTGATCCACCTTCTGCGCCGTCCCCGGGCAAAACAGTTTGAGTTTTCGACGATCCGTTTTTTCAGTGAAACCGCGGTCCGGGCAACCAGAATGAGGCGTCTGCGTCAACTGCTGCTCTTGTGTGCGCGTTTGTTGGCAGTAATCACGCTTGTTATGGTATTCGCACGCCCCTACCGTCCGGGAGATTCCCTGAGCCTGCTTCGCGATCCGCAGTTGACGCTGTTCGCCTGGGTTGACCCTTCGCCGAGCATGAGCTATAACGAAGGGAACGGCACGATCATGGAAAGAGCGTTGGCGCTGCTCGATTCGCTCCATGGCAATTTTCATCTCAGCGGCCGCCATTGGTACTATAATGAAGAACGCAGGGAGTTTGTACTCCATGAACGTGATGCCCCCGTTACCGCCCGGTTCAGGCACGGACCGCCACACCTTCAGGCAATGCTTCATGCCTGGGATGCCGGCCGTGCCGGATGTTCGCTGCCATGCCTTCTCTTGATAAGCGATTTTCAGAGTGCAACGACCGCGTTGGTTGACTCGTTTATTCAAGGATATTCCGGGAACGCGCCGCTTGTCTGTGTGTCATGCGCACCACGGGCCCCCTGGAACCATTCCATCAGGGGCAGTGGAGCGCAGGACAACGGATTGCTTGTCAAGGTTTCGGCACACTGTGCCGCACAAGGGAGGAACCTCGATTCGGCGGCTGTTTCCGTCTCTTTTTCAGATATCCGCGCCGGAATGAAAAAGGTGAGCGTAACGGCCGGCGATACGGCTAGCGTGGGCATCGAAGCGGCGAATGCCTCGGCAAGCCCCGGCGGCGTTCTGGAACTTGACGTTTCCGATCCGCTTCAATTTGACAACAAAGACTACTTCGCGGTCGAAAAAAGAGCATGCTCGTATATCGCGTTGCTCGGCGAAGAGGAAGCTGGTTTTCCTCTTGCGGCGGCATTCCGGGCGGTCGGCGGAGGATGGGGGCCGGTCATTGTGCGAACAGAAGAGCGTGCGACCCGCGACTTCCTCGATTCAGCCGCCCTGATTGCGATCAATGCGCCTCGGGTGCCTTCACGCGACCTCTTTTCGTTTCTCGCCCATCACTCCTCCCGGAACAAGGTTTTTATTATGGCAACCGGAACCGGCGAAGAGCAGACCGCGGTGTTCGCCATGCTTCTGGCGCGTATCGCACAACAGTCCGGTGCGCTGGAGCGGGTATCGCTCGATGTCGGTGCATCGGTGCGGCTGCCAGATACCATTTCGGAGCTCTGGCGCGGTTTCCCGAAGCTGGTGACCAGGGAAGCTGCGGTTTACCGATATGTCAAAGGCATGCCCGGCGAACCGCTCCTGCGGCTTGATAACGGTACGCCGCTTGTCACTGCGATGGCCGACAGCCTCGACCGGTCGTTCATTTTCGTTGCAACGCCGCTCGGTGTGACGGAGGACAACAATCTCTGCGAGACCGGCTTCTATGTGCCTTGCCTCGACCGGATCACCCGGTATGCGGTCCGGAGAGCCATGCCGTCGCACCGTTCATGGATCGCGGGTATTGCCTATCCCAATCCATGGTATGGCCGTGAGCGGTCGGCCTCAGTTTTCACGGATGATACCATCTTTGTCGAACAGTGGCGGGCGCAGCAGCAGGTCATGATCAACCGGCCGGGCATGTATAAAATAGTCCCGCAAGGAGAGGATGCTTACTGGATAGCGGTGCGGAATGATCCGGCAGAGAGCAGGCTTGAGTACCGGCTTCCGTCGGTACCCGATCATTTAAAGCAGAGGATTGTCGTTGTTAATCAGAAAAGATTCTTTGAATTCATGGCCGGAAAAGGCGGTTTTCGGTCTTTTCTGCCATGGTTCATGCTATCTCTGTTCCTCCTTGCCGAAGCGCTGCTCTGGGACGGATCCGTTCCTCGAAGAGCAAGCAAATAAAATGCCTTGTTTTTGCGTCCCAATACCGATATAATTTAATACAAAGGGCACATCAGGTAATTCCTGAAAGGGAAGCGAATGAATATTGATATTTCAATCTGTTCCGGTTACCAAATCATTAAAATTCAGGATGATCTGAGCATTATTTCAGAGTTGAACGAACTGCGCTTTCTGATTGAAGGATATCTTACCGAGGGCAAGATCCATATCGCGGTGAGTTTCAGCAACACGTCGTATATTTACAGTGGCGCCATCGCCGTGCTCATCGACTGCTATAAGAAGATCAAGAAACTCGGCGGTGATCTCTGCGTGATTGAAAGCAATCCGCAGATCGTCTCGATCTTCAGGACATTAAATATCGACAAGGTAATTCCCATCTATCCGTCAATAAACGATCTGCCCGTGCTCATGACGGTGTAATGCCGAACCGTTTCAGGTCCGTGTGCGGCAGAAACAGGGCCGCCACATACGCGTCCATGTAGTGCGGATCGTTTGACAACTCAATGTAGGTGATCCTGTTTACAAGCCCGTTAAGTTCACGGCGATAGTTTTCACTTACCAGCGAAAGCGTTGCGCCGACCAGCGACGTATTGCCCAGGTATCTGAAGCGCGACCGTTCGAGGTCGGGAAACAATCCGATGCGGACCGCATCATCAATCGCAATGCATCTGCCGAATCCCCCGGCGATCAGCACCTGTTCGACATCGGAAAACGACAGCCCCGCGTTGGCAAGCATGAGATCGCACGCGGCATAAATGGCCGCCTTGGTGCGGATCAGGTTGTCGATGTCAGCCTCGGAAATCGTAATGTCCCTGCCGTTAGCGGTCTCACGCGCAGGAACGAGGGCCATGGCAGCCGTCCTCTGATGATTGTTTATCCGCCGCTCCTCGGGGACCGTATCGGTAAACTTTCCGTTTCGATCGATGCAGTTCGCCTTGAGCAGTTCTCCAAGCAGGCTGATGAGTCCTGATCCGCAGATGCCCGAAGGCCTGCCGTTGCCGATAGCGGTCCAGTCCACGCTGGCTCCGTTGTCATCAATGCAAAATGAGTCGATCGCGCCCGCACAGGCGCGCATGCCGCACCTGATGCCCGACCCTTCGAATGCCGGACCGGCGCTGCAGGCCGCGGTCAGCAGGAATTCACCTGACCCGATCACGATCTCGCCGTTTGTCCCGATGTCGATAAAAAGCGTAATCGTATCACGTTTCTGCAGCATGTCCGTGCAGAGCAGGCCGGCAGTGATGTCGCCTCCCACATAGCTGCCCACCAGCGGTGAAAAACGGATCGGTGCACGCCCGCATATGGTTATGCCGCACTCGGCGGCTGACAGCGGCGGCACACGCTTGACCGAAGGAACATAGGGGTGCTCGCGCAGCCAGCGCGCCGGAAGGCCGAGGAAAAGATGCGTCATGGCGCTGTTGCCCGCGACGAACATGCAGGAGACCGATTCCGGGCTCACGTTGCCTGTTGCGCATGCCTCGTGTATCAACGTGTTGACCGTGTCAAGCGCGAGCCGCCGGATCTCATTGCGCCGTGACTCGGTGCTGCTGTATTCGATCCGCGAAATCACGTCCGCGCCGCGCGATATCTGACCGTTTGCGTCGGAAGCTGTCGCACATATGCGGCCGCTTGCAAGGTCCACGAGCCGCAGGGAAACCGTGGTCGTGCCCAGGTCGCAGGCAATGCCCCAGGAGGTTTGGCCGGTGTCGCCGGATTCAAGGTTGATAATTTCAAGCGTTTCATCGCCTGCATCAAGTGTCGCCGACACAAGGCCGTCCCGTTCGCGCAGCCGCATCGACATGGTGTATAACACCTCCAAAGAACAGCGTATTTTTTTATGAGGTATTTGTCTGGCAAGTTCCGCCACCAGGCGTTCAAGGTCGGAATAGTTGTCGTCAATGCCTGGCCGAGGCGTCTGGATTGCGATTTTTCTGCACAGCGGCGTCACATCGCACTGTTTGAGCAACTGTTTTTCAAGATCTGCATGCGCAACGATGCAGGAGGTGGAAAGCTGCGCCTGCTCCTCGATCCACACGGCAAGGTCATGCGTGATACGGGTTCTGCAGGCAAGAACCGAGCGCGCGGCAGAGGAAGGCCCGTTTTTCGGCGATACGCGGACAAGGCATTTTCCACAGGTGCCACGCCCTCCGCACGGCAGGTGCAGCGAAGCCAGTCCGGCCATGATCGCCGCGTCGCTTATGAGCGTGCCTTCAGGGACCGAAATCTTTTTTTTCGATGGTTCGAACAGGACCGTAAAACTCATGGACGGTAAAATAAATGATTCGAAACAGGTCGGGACGTGACCGGAAACTATTTTTTTCCCGTCCCATGAACCGAAAAACCAAAACCGTCTATGTGTGCAGCTCCTGCGGGGAGAGTTTTCCCAAATGGGTGGGAAAATGTGAAAACTGCGGATCCTGGGACACTATCTCGGAATTCCGGGAGCCCGTAGCAGCTTCGCGTGCCCTGCGTTCATACGGCACCTCGGTCCCTTCCATTACTCCTCTTTCCCGGCACTCCGGTGAAACACCGCCGCGAATCGCCAGCTCAATTCCAGAGATCGATCGCGTACTCGGCGGCGGGCTCGTGCGCGGGGCCGTGATTCTTATAGGCGGGGATCCTGGCATCGGGAAATCCACGCTCATGCTTCAGCTCATGGCTCACTGGGCCGGAACCGGCAAAAAGACCCTGTACGTTTCCGGAGAGGAATCGACCGAGCAGATCGCCCTGCGCGCCGCCAGGCTCGGCGTTGGTAAAGCACCCCTGCATGCGGTCACCGAGACCTCGGTCGAGGCGGTCTGTGCGGTTCTGGCCCAGGAAAAACCTGCTATCGTCGTGGTCGATTCGGTGCAGACGCTTTTTTCCGAACAGCTCGAAAGCGCGCCCGGCAGCGTGTCCCAGATACGGGAAAGCACGGCGCTTCTGCTCAGGTTCGCGAAAAACAATGCGACCGCGCTGTTCCTCATCGGCCATGTCACCAAGGAAGGCGCAATCGCGGGGCCGCGCGTGCTCGAGCACATGGTCGATACGGTGCTCTCGTTCGAAGGCGATACCACCTATCAGTTTCGTATCGTACGGGCCGTGAAAAACCGGTTTGGTCCCTCCGGTGAGATCGCGCTTCTGTCCATGTCCGACAGCGGGCTCGTTGCGGTGCAGAACGCTTCCGAGTTTTTCCTGCTTAACCGCCATGAACCGCAGGTCGGCACCGCGATCGTGCCGATAATGGAGGGGAGCAGGATCCTTGTCGTTGAGCTCCAGGCGCTCTGCAACCGTTCCCATTTCGGCATGCCGCAGCGCGTGGCATCAGGAATCCATCCCCGCAGGCTGTCGCTTCTCCTTGCGGTGCTTGAACGCCACGGCGGAATAACGATCGGTGACCATGACGTGTTCTTCAATATTGCGGGCGGGCTTGCCGTTGCGGAGCCGGCCATTGATCTCGGCATCGCGGCCGCTATTCTTTCGTCATTTCGAAACCGGCCGCTCAAACGCGACCTTGCGCTCATCGGAGAGCTCGGGCTTGGCGGCGAAGTGCGGCCGGTCAATAACATGGGCGGCCGTCTCAAAGAACTCGAACGCATGGGATTTGCAGAGTGCGTGGTCACCGCGTCGATGAAACAGGCGGACTGGAAGAAGAACTGCACCAAGCTGCGGCTGCTCCCATGCAGAAAAATAGGGGAGCTGCAGGAGCATGTTTTTTAAGAGGCGTTCCCGTACCGCACGTGCTCGCGGAACCGCTTGTGAAACCAGCCGAACCAGTGTTCCGGATACATTCTGATCCACGATCCGATGATTTCGTTGTGCTGGATCTGATAGGCGGTGATGCATTCATCCTCTGTCATGCCTGAAAGGTCGGGCGGTTCTGCCGCAGCGATCACGATATCGTATGCGCCGTCTTCCTGCATGATCGCATACACGGGCATGACCGCGCACCCTGTTTTGTGCACGAGTCCTGCGACCGTCCGAACGGTCGCGGTCTCTTTGCCGAGAAACGGTATAGGCGTGCCCTGACCTCCTCCCGCGTGCTGGTCAATGAGCACCGCGACGAGGTCGTTGTTCCTGAGTGCGGAATAGATCCTGCGCAGGGCGTTTTTCATGTAGATGGTCGTTACACGGGCGTTGTCCCGTTTGCGGGCAAGCCAGCTGTCCACCAGTCTGTTTTTCATGGGTTTGGCCACCACGTTCAGATTCCTGACCCGGGAGCCGAACAGGTCGGCAAGGATTTCCCAGTTGCCGAAATGGGCCAGGAGAACGATGGTGCCTTTTCCCTTTTGTTGCATGGCCTCGATGGTTTCAAAATTATGGGTCCGGTAGTTGGGGCGCGGCCTGGTGCTTCTTAAAAAATCAACCGCATATCGCCCCATGTTCCGGTACAGCCTTTTTTTAATCGCAGCCGTTTGTACTGGCGTCCACCATCCCACCAGGTCCATGTTTTTCCGCACAATGGAGCGGTAAGCGCCGCTCCAGTAGAGCAGGGTCCCTATAGCCGCACCGATTCGAAGCGCAGCGTTTCGCGGCATTATCGAGAGCAGCTCCTGCAACAGCCGCAGGCTATAGTATTCGAGATAATGAGCGATGGTAGTCTGCATGAAGGACCTTGTATGGCCGCGTATTCCGGGAACACTGATGTTCCCGTGGTTAAAAATAAATTCCCCGCGGTACCAACGGTTGCCTCGCTGTATTTTTCATCTATGCGCAGTCCAACGAACAGGGTCGCAGAATGACTAACGGCATCGTCATGTTTTCCGGCGGACTCGACAGCGCGTGCGCGACCCATCTTCTCCTGTCGCAGGGCCTTTCCCTGAAAGCGGTCCATTTCGTGCTGCCCTTTTACGCTGGGCTCGGGCTCGATTTCGTTCCGGTCAGAAAGGCGGCCCACCAGCTTGGTGTTCCGCTCCAGATCGTCGAGGAGGGGGAGGAATATCTTGACGTTGTAAAGAATCCGCTGTTCGGGTTCGGCAAAAACGCCAATCCCTGCATGGATTGCCGGGTCCACCGCCTGGCAAAGGCAAAAGCAATCATGGAGGAAGAGAGCGCTTCCTTTATCGTCACCGGCGAGGTACTCGGTCAGCGTCCCATGTCGCAGCGAAAGGACTGCCTGCACCGCATCGAAAACAGCGCTGGGCTGAAAGGGTATCTTGTCAGACCGCTCTCAGCGCTTCTGCTGCCGCCGACCTTTGCGGAGAAAAGCGGCCTTATTGACCGGTCGCGGCTCTTGGGCATATCCGGCAGGGGGCGCAAGGAACAGCTTGCCTATGCGCAAAAGCATGGCCTGGCGCACGGCCCTCCGGCAGGAGGGTGCATCCTTACAAACGAAAAAACCGCCGTGCGATTCAAGGAGCTTGCCTGCTGTAATCCCGGCTTTTCGCTGATTGATTTCAAGCTGCTTGCCTGGGGCCGGCATTTTCGCCTGTCACCCTCCTGCAGGCTGGTGGTGGGAAGGGATGATGGTGAGAACCGGATGATGCGGAAGATAGTGCCGGCCTCCTCCTGCTTCCTGCAGCTTCCTGATAACGTTCCGGGCCCGTTGGCCGTTGTGCTTGGAAAGGTCGGTTCCGCAGAGATTGAACGCGCAGCTTCTCTCGTTTCACGTTATACGAGATTTAAAAATGAAGCCCGATGCCGCGTGCTTGTAACGTGTGAAGGGAAGGCAGAAATCGTCGAGGCGGTGCCGGCGGTTGACCGTGAATGCGCTTTATTCAGGATATAAAAAAAGCCGGAATTCCAGGGTAACGGTATTGGAGGTGCAGTCCACCGATTAGTTGGAATTCCGGCGCGGCGTATGTATTCAGAGTGCGCTACAGAGACATTTTGAATGCCTCTATAACATTTTTTGCAGGCAGCATACCATACCGGTCTGCGCCATTGTGTACCGGTAACGTAATGCAGGGTAGCGTGAACGAACGGTCATTCGATTTTTTTGCATCTTTGCATTTTAAAAGCAAGATACGGTGGGTTGCAACTGCTGACCTGCCGTTGTGGATCCTCATACAACCTCCCTGTGTGTCGCGGGCCATTAACAATCCTTGTTAATTGCGGGACCAGCACGTCCCCTTGCCGTGAAATCCGGCGTGCATTTTTCCCTATCCTGTTTATCGGCGGAAAAGGAGAGAACTTTAGCTTTTTTTAAAGGGGTGTTTCGAATTCCCGCCTTTTTCTATATTTATACCCGTTTTGAATGCATATCATAACAATCGATATCCCGGATTGTTTGTCCGAAAAAAGGAGCATGCTTCATGAAAAAACCTGTTCGCATCATGCCGTGCCTTGACATGCAGAACGGGCGCGTTGTCAAGGGGGTTCATTTTGTCGATATTAAGGATGCGGGCGATCCGGTCGAGTGCGCCATGGCTTACTGTAAAAACGGTGCAGACGAACTGGCCATGCTGGACATAACCGCCACGATAGAAGGCAGGGCCACCATGCTTGAGGTGGTCAAACGCGTCGCCGAGGTGGTCACGGTGCCGTTTACGGTCGGCGGCGGCATAGCGGACGTGAAATCCGCTGTGGCGGTTCTGGACGCAGGCGCGGACAAGGTGTCGGTATCGAGCGCTGCGTTTCGAAAACCGGATCTTATCCCTGAGATGATCAGGGAGTTCGGCGCCGACAAGGTGACCGTTGCCATTGACGTTGACCGGAACGCCGCCATGCCATCGGGTTATGAGGTGTATATTGACGGCGGCCGCACCGCCACGGGCGCCGACACACTTGAGTGGGCAAAGCGGGTCGACGGTTTCGGCATTCCCGTGATTCTTCCCACGAGTAAGGCGGGCGACGGAGCGCGAACCGGGTATGACCTGCCCGTGATCAGGGCCATCAAGAGCGCGGTCAAGGCCGAAGTCGTGGCCTCGGGTGGAGCAGGCAAGCGCGAGCATTTTTACGAAGCGGTCCAGGCCGGAGCCACCATACTGCTCGCCGCCTCGCTGTTCCATTTCGGGATGCTGGGAATAAAGGAGCTCAAGGAGTATCTGAGCGGACAGGGCGTGAAGGTTTTGTGAGAATGAAGACAAGTGCATGGCAGGCACATCGGCAGATAATCAGTGCCGCGGCAAACCTTTAAAATCAGAACAACCCTTTTTGGAAATGGCTATCCAGAACTATCTATACCAGCTGCCTGATTCGGCAATTTAAGCTTAAATGCCTTTTTAGCGTTTTTTCGCGTTGCAGAGGGTAAAAAGATCTCTTTTTGACCTTTACCAAAGTTGCAGAGGGCAAAAAGACGGCCTGGTTCTGATTTCCAAACTTGCAGAGGGCAAAAAGATCTCTTTTTACGTGTTACAACTTTGGCAATGGCAAAGAAATGTTCTGGATACGTACTGCAACTCTGGAAAGGGTAAAAAAACTTTCTAGTTACGCGGCGCCAGAGCGGAAATGGTAAAAAGAGCGTATGATTCTGTGCTGCCAATTTGGCAGAGGTGCTTGAGAACGTTGTTTTGGTATTTCCATTCTGGCAGCGTGATTTTGACGGTTTATCCCGGTCATATCCGTTTGGCAGGAGCGTTGAACAAGGTTTTATCGCTATTTCTCTTGTTGCAGCGGGTATTCAGGGGATTATACCGCTGTTTCTGGTATGGTTGAGATAATAAAACTGTTTGACGTATTGCTGCCTGGCAAGAATACATGGAGCAAAGATATGGTTCTAATCAAACGACAGTATTCATCGATCAATGATATCGGGCTCGACACTCACTTCTTCCTCAGTTCCCTGAAAAACGAGCTCAGCAGCTGCCCGCACTCCTGCGCCATGAGCCCTGAGGATATTTCGGGAAAGAAACCGTATGCCTGCTCGAGATCGCCGCGGTAGTTTCTGGTGTCCACGGCGCCGAGCCGGGGATCGGCTGCGGCGTAGACGATTGCGCCGATGCGCGACTGGAGCAGGGCGCCCATGCACATGATGCACGGTTCGAGCGTGACATAGAGGGTGCAGCCGTCAAGACGCCAGGCGGCAAGGCTTGTTGCCGCAGCGGTGATCGCGATGATCTCGGCATGGGCCGTGGCGTCGGTGAGCCGTTCGATACGGTTGTACCCCCGGCCGATGACGGCGCCGTCCTTTTCAATGACAGCGCCCACCGGGACTTCGCCGTCATCAAGCGCCTTGAGCGCTTCCTGGTACGCGGCCTGCATGAAGAACAGCGGTTCGCGGGAGTTGATGTTCATGTGCACTTTATCGTTTTAAACGGTTGCGACAGACGGCAGAGATTCATGCCGTACCGTGTCAAGGAAAATACAACATACACGCAGGGACAATCTTCACTGTTTTTCTTTTTCTGGATCGATCCTATGAAGTATATATGGTTGAACGGAATCGTCGAAAGGAGCCTATATGCCTGCATGTCATATTCTGCTGACACTGCTTTTTTTATACGCAGCATGCTTGTTTGGTCAGGAGCTGCCGCAAAAAGAGGAAAAACCGAAGGTGCTCTTGGCGTTTGAAAAGACGCGGTTCAAGGAGCAGCTTATACGCACGATGCGTTCCCTTCTGGAAAAAGACTCTGTTGCGGTCACGGTCGTTGAACATAAGGACGGCGGTCTTGATAAGCAGGACGCGTCACGCTACGATGCGGTTTTCATCACCAATTCCGGGGTTAATTCCAAGGTGCGACCGTGGGTCATGGGATGGCTGAACAGGAATAAAGAAAGCAGGGACCGTATCCTCCTGCATACGACCCAGATACGCAAATGGGACGTGAAAGCCCCTGTGGAAGCGGTTACCTCGGCCTCATCGCAAAAGAAGGTGAAAAATCTGGCCGCGTCATATGTGAAAGCGATAAAAGGCCGATTAGGAAAAAAGGATGGAAAAGAATAAGGCCCTTCGGCCAGTCCTGATCGTCGCGGCGATCGCATCGCCGCTTGTTCCCATTTCGTTCTATTTTGCGGGGAACTGGTACTCGCTGTTGCACAGTTTTTCCCTGGGCATGGTACTGGGGATCGCAAGCTTTGTCTGGTTTTCCCTCACGCTCATTATTGCCGCACGGATACCGATGCTTGACCGGCTGTACGGCCAGGACCGCGTCATGGTTTTTCACCGCGTCCTGGCAGGTCTGGCGCTCGGGTGCGCGGCCGGCCATTTCATTTTCAAGGCGGTCTACTCGCTTGATATAACGATGCAGAAGGCGTTCGGAGGTCTGGCCCTGCTCCTGTTTGGGGTGGTTATGGTGGTCGCATCGGTCGTGATGGTCACCGGCATGCTCCACCGGATACCGTTTTTCGCGCGCACCCGGGCAGTGATCCTGAGACGTTATAAAATCGATTATTCCGGGCTCAAGCTTTTTCATAATGTCACGGCCCTTGCAGCGCTTTTTGTCGTCGTGCATGTGAACCTGGCATACTCCACTCTGGAGACGGTGCCGCGCCTGGCTGTCATAAACACCTGGTCAGCCGTTGCCGTCGGAGCGTACCTGTACCATACGATGGTGCGGGTTGCCGTTAACCGCGGCCGCGCCGGTACCATCACGCGAGTGACGCCGCTGTCACGGGACATTGTTGAGGTTCGGTTCAGTGATGCGAAGCGCGTGCTTCGCCGGCATCGCGCAGGTCAGTTCGGATATTTCCGTATTATTGATAAAGCGGTGGGTTTTGAGGAGCACCCCTTTACCATTTCATCTTCACCTGCTTCCCTGGAAGGATCCATTACCGTAAAAAACCTCGGCGACTATACGGCGCAGCTTACAAAGGTGCGGCCGGGCGCGCAACTGGTGGTCGACGGTCCCTATGGCATGTTCACGCCACGTCAGGATGGGCGTCCGCATGTTTTCATCGCAGGTGGGATCGGTATAACGCCTTTTCTATCTATTGTACCGTACTGGGATGCGCAGGGAATAGCGCAACCGACGGTCCTTGTTTGGAGCTGCAGGAGCGAACAGGACATGGTGCATCGCGATTATTTTGAATCATGCGCGAAGAGGCACGATCTCTTCACTTTTTTTCCTGTGGTGACGGGGGAAC
>JAFGDP010000152.1 GCA_016932075.1 Chitinispirillaceae bacterium
CAGACCGATGCGGCGATCATCAGCCGTGACGATATGGTCGCGTTCGCACGACGCTCCTTCAACAGCGAAATGCTTGTCCGTGCGCGCGAGGCAAATGAAAGGCTTCCGCTCTCCGAGAGGGACGTGTCCGGAATCACCATGGGAATTTCCCGGTCCTGCTATGAGGTTCTGCAAGCCGAAATGGCGGCCTTCAAAGAACGCGTAAAAACGATTGTCAATCAGGACGAGCGTTGTACCCGCGTATATCAGTTGAATCTGCAGCTTTTCCCTGTAAGTGAAGATGTCGCATCATTAACGCGGGAATTCGACCGGGGGAACGAACCATGCGAAAAGTGATGTTCGTCGCAATGAGCGCATTGTTCTGCGGGCTCCTCCTGTTTTGCGCGTGCGGACTCGGTCCGCTTGCCGGAGGAACCAGCACCTCGGAGAACGGCATGATCGCCGGTGTCCTCGTGGATAGTTCGGGAATTCCCCAAAAGGATGCTCAGATTACCTTATTGCCATCGGATTATAATCGGGTGAGGGATTCTGCCTCGGTTAAAAGCCGTGTGGATACGACCAATGCTGCGGGCGGTTTTGCGTTTTCAAACCTGGACACAGGGTCGTACACGCTCCAGGCGCGCAGTCTTACCTGCGGCGCCATGGCGCTCATGAGCAATGTCGCCGTCAGTGGCGATACTGCAATAATTTCTCCGTGTACGCTCAAAGTACCGGGAACTATTCGGGTGACACCTCCGGACCTGCATGATTCCCTGACCGTGTATGTCTATATTCCCGGAACCGGTATCGCCGCGTATTTTCCCTCCGCTTCGGATACTCTGGCGCTCGATTCCGTTCCGGCCGGAACGATTCCAGCTCTTTGCTTTGGCCATAAAGAGTCCAGCGAAGCGCCGTACGCCTTGCGTTTCAATGTAGCAGTTGCTTCGGGTGATACGATCCTGGTGGTCAACACCTCATGGCAATACGTTCGAACGCTCTATCTCAACACGAGTCCGTCCGGCGCGGCGATGGCGGGCGATGTGTCCGATTTCCCCGTTCTTGTTCGTTTGAACGGGGGAATGTTTGATTTTTCGCAAGCCGCACCAAAAGGCGTTGACCTTCGATTTGCAAAGCCCGATGGTACGCGGCTTCCGTATGAAATCGAACAATGGGATGCCGCGAAGGGTAAAGCCGAGATCTGGATCAGAGTCGATACCGTACGGGGTAACAATGAAAACCAGCATATCTTCATGTATTGGGGAAATACATTGGCTGCGGATTCCTCAAGCGGCGCGGCAGTGTTCGATACGGCCGCGGGATTTCAGGGAGTATGGCATTTAAATGAAGGCGGGAATGATCCCGCGCGCGACGCAACCGCCAATCGCTATGACGGGACAGCGCATCATCTCTCCGATAATTCCTTGATATCCGGAGCGATCGGCACGGCGCGCGTTTTTGACGGCGACTCGAGTTACATCACCATGCCGAACACGGCAAGCGGTAAACTGAATTTCCCCGAGGACGGCTATTTTACGGTTTCGGCCTGGGTGTATGTGGATACGTTTGATAATGCGAATACGCAAGAGTATGAGTATCACACCATCGTGGCAAAAGGGCACCAGCAGTACTTTTTGCAGCTTACCTCTTTCCCCTCATATAGGCCCGTGTGGGAATTCTCCAATTTCCGCGAGACCTCAAAATGGAACATGTCAACTTCTCCTGCAATAGAAAAACAGTGGGTGATGCTCACCGGCGTCGTGCAGGGGAGTTTGCAATATTTGTATTGCAACGGCGAGCTGGTGGCCAACACAACGACGAATTATTCTCAAAACACCTCCAGGGACGCCTCGGACGACTTTACGATCGGCCGGTTCTTCAAGGAAGCCACCATTCCGGCGATCGGATTTTGCCATTTCAAAGGCCAAATCGATGAAGTGCGCGCTTCCAGCGTTGCCCGGAACGCCGACTGGATACGGCTCAGTTACATGAATCAAAGGAGCGACGACAAATTGGTGCAATTTAAATAATAGTCTCAGTTACCGGTTGAAAGTTATACGGTAAAGGCGACTTTATCAATAAACAATAAATAATGGCTGCCGGTTCCAACCTGGCGGGTAGCAACCAGCAGCCGCGAGAAAAGGCACACGAGCCCGGCCTAAAAGGCAGAGCCATGACCTTTTTCTTCCATTATAAAATACATTGCAATCATTATAAAGAAGGAGGAAGGATATGCACTATGCAATGCTACTCACAATAGTGACGATGCTGTCAGCAGGGATCGCGCTTGGGCAGAGCAGTAGTATCCAGGTCGACGGCCAGACGCGGACCTTTCTCTACCATATTCCCTCAGGGCTTCCTGACCATCCTGCTTTGATATTAAGCATGCACGGCCTGGGAGGGAGCGGATCGCAGCAGCAGTCCATGTCCGGATTTAATACCATTGCTGACCGGGAAAAGTTCATTGTCGTATATCCGAACGGCATCTACCAGTTCAACGGAAGCAACGGGTGGGACGTCTCAAGCAACGCCGACGCCGACTTTCTCGCCGCCTTGATCGACACCATGACTGCACGGTACCACTGCGATCCCGCACGTGTTTATGCCTGTGGATTCTCCATGGGCGGCATGGTCAGTTATCGTCTTGCATGCGCGCATCCGGAAAAGCTTGCGGCAATCGGCCCGTGCGCCGGGTATAATCCGTGCTCCCCCAAAGCCCCGGTGTCGATTATTCATGTTCACGGAACAAAGGACCAGGCGGTCGCCTACAGCGGTCTTTCCAGTATTATCAGCAGATGGGTGAGCTTCAACGGCTGTCCGCAGACCCCGCAGGTCACCAAGCCCTATCCGGCATCCAATCCCAATTCCATGGCATGGAAACAGTACTGGGGTCCCTGCACCAAAGAGGGGACCGAGATCGTTGTGCTCACGGTTGACAGCATGACCCATGCCTGGCCCGGCGGTTTCGGGTCGTCTGACATCAAGGCGAGTGAAGAGTACTGGGCGTTTTTCAAAACACACCCCAAAGGAGGAGTTGCCGAAACATCGCAGGCAGGCTATAGCATCCAGACGAAACAGCCTGTTTGGGCCGGCTACTGTGCCGGAAACATTACTGTACGAAGCACACAGGTGCTGCGCAGCATACGAGCATTCGATATTCAAGGAAAAATCCTGTTTGCCTGGAACTCCGGCACCAATTCGTTCAAACGAGCGGCATTTCCGATCAACCAAACTGCTGGTGGAATCTATCTGGTCACTATTCTGGATGTTGCAGGGCATACGACAGTACGCCTAGCCATACCATGATCGTTAGTAAGGAAAAAACAATGACAAAGCACCTTTTCTTTGCCAAGAGATATACAATACACCCTTAATCACAGGAGGATCATCCATGACAGTCAAGAAAATTGCCGTCCAGGCATTCTGTTGTGCGTGTGTGTTTTCCGCTGCCCTTGTTGCCCAGCCGTCCTTGACCGATGCAAGCGCCACGTATACCTACAAGAACCAGAGTTTCAAATGCGGGCTGTACGACGGGACCAATGATCATCCTGCAGAGCACCTGGCAGACGGCATGGAAATCGCCAGGGCCATGCGCAGCATGTCGCGAATCAACATCGTCCCGATCGGCCATTCGGTGCCGACCGGCCTATTCAGCGGCTGGAACTGGAACAGCGCGAAAACACAGTTCGGCCTTGCCGCAAACACCAATCTGTCAAACGCATGCGCACCCGCCGTCATGGCCTGGGACTGGATAAAAACCAGAATAAATGGTACTAGTACGCAGGCGCTTGGAGGAATTGCCCCGGCCGATATTCATGTCCTCGTTGTCCAGCTCACCTGGGCGCCGTTCATGGGACCGGACGACTACGAAAAAAATACTCCGCTTCAGTCCAAGATCGATTCGATGAGTCATGATTTGGCGAGACTCGCCGTGAACGCCAAAAAACAGTTCGCCAACCTGAAGATGATTCTCTTTGAAGCGGATCCCTGGCAGAACGACCATGAGCCGTATCACGCCTACCACGAATGGTTCTTTAACCGGCAGGTGGTGCTCAACCAGATCAAAGGCTCAGATCCCAATCTTGCCTATAAAGGCGCCAATGCCAAGACGGTATGGGTGGACCTGGGCGGGTATTTGTGGAAGGCCAACGACAACCGGTCATACTACACGGACTGCTGTCATCTCTCCTCTGCCGGAGCGACCCATTTCAGGGAGGTATGGGTCACTGAGCTGCTTAAAAACAATCCAGTAGTCAGGCACTGGCTGTCGGCAGAGGTCGGGGTGGAATATATGCCAAAACCGGTTTTGCCGGATCTGGCAATCCGCTGCATGAACCTGGATCAAGGCATTGAAGTCGCGTTTTCACTCTTCTGTCCTGCGCGGGTCGGGCTGGGCCTTTTTACAACCAGCGGCCAGGCAGTGGTTCCGATGTTCGAGAGGATCTATACGACGGGTACCAATTCCGTATTTCTCAAACCTAATAATCCGCTGCCTCCGGGAGCGTATATCGTCCGGTTGCATGACGGATCAATGACGCAGTCGCGTATGGTGATGACAATGTCACCATAAAAGTACGATGGACGAGATGTTACATGGTGCACAATCAAAGGGGGCAGGTAATGTACCAGCGAATAGTGTTCTATGTTCTTTTAGTAACCGGATTAACGGTCAACGCTCAAACGACTATTAATCTGAGCGGCAAGATCTCAAATCATGCCGGGCAAGCGATAGCCAATGCAACCGTCACGCTTGTGCGTCAGAATCTGAAGGACACGACCGGATCTGACGGTACGTATTCAATCACCAGAAATACTGCCGTGCGATTGCCGGCCATTGTACCGAATGTCGAAAAAATATCGCTCATGAGCGGGATTCTGGAGCTCAAACTGAGCAATCCATCTCCGGTGAAGGTCGCAATTTTTGACGTAAAGGGGAATCTCCAGAAAAAAATAGCATTGCCAAACGCTGCGGCCGGCGTCTACCAATGGAATATCGCGAAAAATTTCCAGGCAACGAACCTTCTTGTCATTAAAGCATGTGTCGGCAAACGGGTGATGTTGTTCCGTTACCTGCCGCTCAAGAGCGGCAACTATGCGGTGAATCCGTATGAAGACTGCACCAGCCCGGCCAGCGGCAGGCTTTTGAAAATGGCGGCTCCGGTTGATTCACTCAGAACCACTGCCAGCGGTTACAAGACAAAGGTGGTGACGATCTCTTCCTATGATACGGTGGTCGATATTGCGCTTGACACGGTTGGATCAGGCAGCGAGGGCTGCGGAAAGACACCTCCTGCGAGCGGAGTGGCTGCCACTATTAACGTCAATGGCACCACGCGGGACTACATTTTGGTGCTTCCTGACAACTACGATCCCAACAAGCCGTACAAACTGATATTTGTTCCGCATCCGTTGGGCGGGAGCATGGAGGGAACAATCCGTAACGGGTTCCATGGTCTGCTGAGAGAATCAAACAACGAGGCTATCTTTGTGGCACCCGACGGCATAGACGACGGATTTGCCAACACCGGCGGCAGGGATATCGCATTTTTCGAGGCCCTGCTCGATCGTTTCAATTCGACCTGCTGCATAGACCAGGAGCGCGTTTTTTCCACGGGATTCAGCTTCGGCGGCATGATGTCGTTCGCGGTCGGGTGCGCGTTGTGGGAAAAGTTTCGCGCCATTGCCCCCTGTTCCGGAGCCTTTTACAGCGGGTGTGACCGATCCAATCAAGGCCCCATTGCCGTGTGGCAGGCGCATGGGATATCGGACAATATCGTCCCCCTGCGGGACGGTGAGACGGCGCGTGACTATTTTCTTCAAAGGAACGGTTGCAGCAATCGAACGGTTCCCGTGGACCCCAGTCCCTGCGTCGAATACCAGGACTGCGAGGACGGCTATCCGTACATTTATTGCGCTTTTGAGGGCGGACACGCTCCGGCAAGTTGGCAGGCGGCCGCGATTTGGAAGTTCTTTAGTCAATTCTGAAAAAGGGAATGGTTTTTTTCCGCCGGTGGAGCACCGACACGGAAACCGGCGGAGGCGGATGACGTAGAGATGTATTCAGAGTTTCCTGTTCTCGCCTGAATAATTATTGCTTTATTTTTTATTTTCATCCATCATTCAGCAACCACTTCCACAGAGGCACAAACTGCACCAACGCTTTTTTCCCGAACCACTCTATTGTTTCGCTTCCCTCCCTGTTCTCCGTCAGCATGAGCAGTTTCCTGCATTGCAATTCCTCCCCCGCAGTCACCAGCGCCCGGACCTCGCGCAGTTTTGCCGCCGGTTTCTCCATGTTCCAGCACACC
>JAFGDP010000153.1 GCA_016932075.1 Chitinispirillaceae bacterium
ATCCAGATGGGCGAAGCCATAGCAGTGCGTTGCGGCGGCAGGGCGGTGCTCTCCATCGCCGTGGAGATCTGCAGCGCGACCTATCAGATGGAAAACGATCCCAGCCTGCTCGTTTCAAACGCCATTTTCGGCGACGGCGCCGCGGCGGCGATCGTCTGCCGGGAACCCGGAGGCCTTGCCATCGAGGGCAGTGCGGCCCGTTTCGAGCCCCGGTTCCGCGACGAGGTGCGGTTTATCCATAAAAACGGCGAGCTGCACAATCGCCTGTCAATACAACTGCCCAAGATCATGCGCGACATCGCGCCCTCGTTCATCCGGACGTTTCTGGCGGACACCGGCCGCAGCGTCGCGGCAATCGACCACTGGGCGCTCCATCCCGGCGGGGAACGGATACTGAGCGGCATCGCGGAAGAGCTCAACCTCGATGAAGCCGCATGCGCGGTTTCCCGGTCAGTGCTGCGCGAGTTCGGCAACCTATCCTCACCCTCGGTACTCTTTGCGCTCGAGCGCATCATGGAAAACGGCATTGCCAAAGGCGACCTTTGTTGCGCGGTCGCGTATGGCGCAGGACTTTCGCTGCATGCGCTCCTCCTTCGGGGATAGGCGGCCATGCGCCTCGACACCCCTGCCTCGCGCCGCGCGTATACGAAAGAAATCTTTTCAACGGTCGCGCCGGTCTACCCGCTCATAACCTCGCTTCTCTCGTTTAACCGGGATAAAGCATGGAAGCAAACTCTGTTACGAAAACTGCCCGCTCGTGAAAAAGGCGTCCTGATCGACCTCGCCTGCGGCAGCGGGGACCTTGCCCTGGCATGCAAAGAGCGCTTCCCCTTGTCCACGGTGATCGGCGTTGATTATTCAGCTAAGATGCTCGCGGCGTCCGGAAGGTTGTGCCGCTCAACGGTCCATCTGGCGATTCAGGACATGCATGCGCTCGGCATCCGTTCTCGTTCCATTGACCTGCTCACCGCCGGCTACGCGCTGCGCAACGCGCCTGACATCGAAACCGCGATTCAGGAGATCTCCCGCGTCATCAAACCGCAAGGCGTGGCCGCGTTTCTCGACTTTTCACGCAGCCCCAGCGCCGTGGCCGCGTGGGTCCATTTCCTGCTGCTTTATGTCTGGGGATCGTTCTGGGGCGTTGTCCTGCACCGTAATCCGCGCGTCTACGCGTATATCGCGGAGAGCCTGCGGCGTTTTCCTGACCGCAAAACGCTGCGGCGGCTTTTCGAGGCACACGGCTTGCACGTGACCGGATCATGGCGCCGCATGTTCGGCATGGTCGAGCTTCATTTGGTGCAAAAAACAGGGACCGGACCATGAAGAGGCCTCGTTCCGCCTTTGCGCTCCGCTCGCTTCTATCCATGGACCTTTCCCGCAGATCAGGCCTGAGGGAGCTCCTTGACACCCAATCACCGGACGACCCGGAAGTTGCCGCCACGCTTCGCAACCTTGAACGGATCAATAGCATGCTTTCCGGCATCAGGCATCTCTGCACCGGCACCTTGCTTAAGGCGTTGCGCGAACATCAAGCGCGGGCAGCGTTTATCATCGATCTCGGGTGCGGGAGCGGCGACCTGCTCCGCTGGCTGTCGCGCCGCTGTGCGGCGCTGCATATACACGCGCAGCTTGTCGGCATTGACTTTGATCCCCGCGTCGCCGCACTGGCAAGAATGCGGTGCGAACAGTATCCATGCATCACGATCATTGAACGAAACGCCGCGCATCTGCACGACCTGCCGCACGAACCGGACTGGATCGTGTCCAACCATTTTCTGCATCACCTTGCCACCAACGAGGCCTGCTCCCTGCTCCGGATGGTGAGCCAGGTGGCGCGACGGGGAGCGATCATGAATGATCTGGTGCGCAGCCGATTATCACTGGTCCAGTTTCATCTGCTCTGTCGCATACTCGCACCCTCGGGGTATACCGCCCATGACGGCACCCTATCTATTCTGCGGAGTTTTACGCGCATAGAGCTTGCGGAGATTATCCGCGATGCAGGTGTTTCGGATCATGCCCGTGTCACACGATCAGGCATCGGCCATTCCGCGGTCGTACTGAGGAAATAAGCGGTCCTTTTTATTTCATGTTCCTGCTTCTTTTCCGCTCCGCCTTGATCCGGGGATTGTTCGGGTCCATTGCTTCTGCCCTGTCAAGATGCTCCAGATACCCGTCACGGTTCTTGTACTGAAGCGCGACCCTGGCAAGCCCGAGCTCGGCAAGCGCCATGTTCGGATCCTGCTCCAGGGCCCGTTTGTAGAACTGTTCCGCCCATTTCATCTTGTTCTGTTCCAGGTATACCTCCGCCCGTTCAAACGTTGCCGGAGCGTACTTCAGGTCAATGGCGCCGATCTCCTTGTAAATATCGAGCGCTTCGTCATGCTTTTTCTGCGCACGCAGGACCATGCCAAGGGTCATAAGCGCTTCTATGTCTGTCGGGTCGGTCGCGCGGATATCCTCGATCGCATTCGCCGCCTCGTCGAGTTTCTTCAGCTTCAGCAGCAGCTTTGCGTAGGCAAGCAGCAGTTCATTGTCACGCTGCATTTCCAGAAGCACTTTTATTTCGCCAAGCGCCTTCTTGTAGTCATTGGTGCTGTAGTACGCCTCAAACAGGCCTCTGCGGATCGTGGGGTCCCTGGGTTTGGACGACTTTGCCTTCTCGAGCATGCCAATGGCTTCTTTCTTCTTTCCGGTCTTGAGATACGCGTCCGCAAGTGCCACCCTGGCCGTCGCATTCTTTGGCGCCTTCTTGATCGCTTCCTCAAGCAGCCGCTCCCCCTCCTCGGTATACCCTTTCTCCAGAAGAATCGCGCCGAGGCGGGTTTTTGCCTCGATATTGTTCTCGTCGAATTTCAAATACTGTTCGTACGCAGCATACTCCCCTTCAATATCCTTGAGCTTGCCGTACACGCGGGCGGCCTCGAGCCAGGCTATCGGAACCGTGTCCGCCATTTCTATGCTTTTTTTCAAGAGCGAACGGGCCTGCGTGAGCGTTGCCCGGTCCTTGGACAGCAGCACACCGAGTCGCAGGAAATTGCGGTAATCGCCCCGGAATTTCTTGATGTTCGCCTGGTACTGCTTCTTTGCTTTTGCCGGATCTTTCTTTTCCTGCAGGAACGCGATATGGTAGGCCACATCAGGACTCAGCACCTTTCCGAGCTTCTGGTACCGCGCATACCACTCGAGCGCCTTGTCGTCCTTGCCCAACTTGAGGTTGGCGTCGCCGAGCGTTTGCATGATTTCCCGCCGCACATTGACCTTGAGGGTCGTGAGGATGGCCAGCGGTTCAAGCAGCGCAATCGCCGCTTCGTGCTTGCCGATGCTGTACTGTGAACGCGCAAGCATGATCTTGAAGGGTATGGTCATCCTGGTCTGGTCCTTTATCATTGAAAGGTATTTCACGGTCTCCTTGTACTGCCTGTTGTTGTAAAAGTACTGGCCAAGCGCCTGTGCAACCCGCGGTACGGCCGTGTCACTGGGGTTTTTATCGACAAATTCCTGGTATGCCGGGACCGCGTTATCAATCTGGCCCTTTTTTGCATACTCGTCGCCGACCTGCTTGAAGTCGAATCCCTCATCACAGAAACCTTGCACGAACAATCCAACCACCAGGGACCAGACAATCATTGCTGCTTTTACCGCCTTCATGGGAATCTCTCCTTACGGAAAAACGTGGAACCGACGCACTGAATGTCCGCGCACACGTGCGCCGTGTTTTCCCCTTCCAGCCGCATTATGGCTGCAGCCTGTAAAATAGTTGATACCATGCCCGATTTCCGCACATTTTACATGGTACTCAGCCTGCCCCGAATGTTCTGTCCGCCGTGGAATTCCATCTTGAATGTGTCGCACCATCAACTATATATTAAAATGTGAGGGGGGAAACAGGATGATGTCCAGCCGCACCGTGTTTCTGTCGCTGTGCAATACCGTGGCACTCACCGCCTTTTTATGCGGTCCAAAGCAGCCCACCTGCGTGCAATTCCCCAATCCGCTCACCAATCCTGCCGACGGTCCGCCGGCCGGAAATCCTGCTGGCAACTGCCCCGTACCTGCCGAAGCGGGTCCTGGCGATGTTTCAAATCCTGACCATGTGATCGGAAACGGAACGCCTGAAAGCTGCACGCCGGAGGCATTCATTGACGCCGTTGCCCAGGGCGGCACCATTGTGTTCAACGGCGGAACCGAGCCGTTCATCATTACGCTTGACCGGCCCGCCAAGGTATTCAACGACGCCAATCCCGATATCGTCATTGACGGCGCCGGCCTTGTCACGCTCAGCGGCGGCGGCAACACCCGTATCCTGTACATGAACACCTGCGACCAGGACCAGCACTGGACCACGTCGCACTGCCAGGACCAGGATCACCCGCGATTGACCGTGCAGAACCTCACCTTTATCGACGGCAACGCAATGAGAGAAACAGAATATGACGGCGGCGGCGCCATCTGGGTGCGCGGCGGCAGGTTCAAGGTGGTGAACTGCAGGTTCTTCAACAATGTGTGCGCATCGATCGGCCCTGATGTGGGGGGCGGCGCGATAAGAGTATTCGACCAGCACCAGGACCTGCCCGTGTACGTGGTCAATACCACGTTCGGCGGCGCAGACACGCTCGGCAACGTGGGCTCGAACGGCGGCGCTCTGTCGAGCATCGGCGTGTCCTGGACCATCATCAACTGCATGTTTTTATACAACCGGGCGATCGGCAACGGCGGCAATCCCGCCCAGTCGGGAACGCCTGGCGGCGGCAGCGGCGGCGCCATCTACAATGACGGCAACACCATGACCCTGTCCCTGTGCGGCACTCTGATCGAACACAACCGGGTGAACGCGTACGGTTCAGCCATCTTCTTTGTCACCAATGACCATTCAGGCAATATCGTCATCGCCAATTCCGTGATCCGCAACAATATCGGCGGATCGTGGCATATCCTGCCCGGGATCGCCATGCATGAGGATACGAGACGGGAGATCACCGGATCGATCATTGAATAAGGAGCGCACCCCATGACCACCCGCGACGAGATCAACCAGCAGGAATACGCTAATCCGTCAAACTGGCACTTCTCGCTCTACTCGAGCAGGAAAGACTCGCGAATAGTCGTTCCGAAAAGAAAAGGGCTGCCCGGCTATACCGTCAACTTCGCAAAGCCGCTGGGCATACTGATCCATGTGATCATTATCGCGCTATTGACCGCCGCCGTGGTGTACGGGTATGGTGTGATTGCAGGCATATAAGCGTTACTTTTTTCTCACTCCTCGTTTATAATAACAGGCCACCCGCCGATGTTTGTTTTTCAGGTTTCCTGTGGTACCATAATCGCAATAATCGTATTTTTTACCATAAAAGACAAGGAGAAAAAATGTTCCCAATCAAAGATCTCGACTATGTCACCGACAAGCAGGGCAAAAAGAAAAGCATTGTCCTTAAGGTCACGGATTTTACTCGCATGCGTGAGGAAATGGTAGACCTTGAAGACGCCCTGGAACTTGAAAAAGCACGCAGATACGCTACCGGCTTCAAAAAATGGAAAACATTCATTAAAGACGTCGAAGCGAAAAAAGCGTAAGTTCCTGCCGTATACCGTCATTATCGAGAACAAAGCCTAAAAGGATTTCCTCAAGCTCTCCTCTCCATTTGATACGGCAGTAAAAAGCATATCACCGCACTAGAAAGACATCCCCGGCCCCCGGGCGTTAAAAAACTCGCCGGCGCAGAGAACGGCTATCGCGTCCGCGTTGGTGATTATCGTATCCTCTACACCATTGACGACCAGCGAAAAATTGCAACCATCCATAAATGTACGCCATTTTTGGAGCAAAGACAACACATTCGTTTTTCTTGCGGTACATATCGATATTTTCGCATTTTTAACTCATGAAAAGCTTAATAATCCTGATCATGTTCATACCGGTTTTATGGAACGTCTCAGCCCAGGATTCCGTACCTTCATCCCCTGTGCCACCCGATACTGATCACATAGCATCATGGCTGAAAAAAGTCGAAACCTGGGATTCCCGCAGGACCGGCGGTCCTGACCATCGCGCATGCATTGACTGGATGGCACAAGAATTTGAAGCAATGGGGCTTACAACGCACAGAGACGAACACGCTTTTTCGTATTGGGACCTGTCTCATGAAAATGTTCAATTGTCCATTATTGCCGGCGATGAACGGAAAACAGTACACCCCTCGGCCGCCTACCCGTTTTCAGGTCTCACGGATCAAAAAGGAGTGACCGCTCCGCTTGTGTTCGTACCGGGCAAACGCTACGGCCGGGTACAGGGCAAAATAGCGGTTGTGGAAGTCCCCAACAAGGCCATACCGAGAAACGGCTTGTTCGACATTCACGCAGAGTTTCCCAAAGAGACATCCGTTCTTCCCGGTACTATTTACAATCCGGTTCTGTCCGGCACACTGTTCGGGCCCGATCTTCCGGCATGTCGCAAAGCAGGCGCCCTCGGTGTAATCGCGGTGTGGAAAAACATGAGCCCGGGAATGGCCGCAGGCCAGTATGTGCCGTTCACGCTTCCCTATCAATTCATTCCTGCTGTCTGGCTTGCCGGAGATGACGGCAGGCAGGTTCTTGACGCCGCAAAAAAAAGCGCAACCGCACGGCTGATCATGCATGGAACACTGGACACGACCGCGAAAGCCGCGACCGTCTGGACAATGATCCAGGGAACAAACACAGGCGAAACCGTACTGGTCATCTCCCACACCGACGGAACGAATCCGGTCGAAGAAAACGGCATTATCGGGCTGCTTTCCCTGGCAAAAAGACTGTCGGCCAGGGGGAAAAAGCCTCAGCGAACAGTGATATTCATCGCCGTCGCAGGTCACCTGCGACTTCCTGATATTGCCCATCATAAAAAAGAGCAGGCCACGAACGTCTGGCTCAGGGAGCATCCAGAGCTGTGGGACGGCAAAAAAGGGCACCCCAAGGCCGTGGCCGGACTGGTCCTGGAACATCTCGGCGCCATGGAGTGGGCAGATACAAAAAATGGGTACGTCCGGACCGGAAAGCCAGAAATCGAAGTCGTGTATGCCACCACATTGGCCATGCAGGCGATCGTAAAAAAACAGTGGCGCTCACGAACAGTCCCTTTCCGGTCCAGCATTGTCACGCCACGCTCCATACGGCACCTGGGAGAGGGCGAACCTTTGTATAAAGCAAGCATTCCTACGGTCGCGCTCCTCGGCATACCCTCCTATTTATTATGTGAACTCAAAAGCCGGGGTCCGGGCATTACCACCAGTCAGGCGTCATCGCTCGTAAACGCGGACCTGGCAAAGGACCAGTGCCATGCAGCGTACAACATCCTGATTGATCTCACCACTATTCCCTCGAACAAATTCGGCAAAGTACAGCATGTCGGGTTCTTCGGCACAATGAGCGATCTGTTCAGGATGGCAAAGGTGATAATGGCCAGGGAATAGGAGGTACTTTGCACAACCGCGATACCCGGAAAAAGGTTTCACAGACGCTTCATATTTTAATAAAAACCCATGTGATTTTGTAGTATTTGGCAGGTTTTTGGCACTTGCGGAAGTGATGCGGGGTATAGAAAAAATACCCCAAAAACAGCGAATTTCTGGCATTTTTCAGGATTTATATATCGCGCCCTGGAGGATTCGAACCCCCAACCCTCTGGTCCGAAGCCAGATGCTCTATCCAGTTGAGCTAAGGGCGCCTTATAATTGCGGATTGAAGAATGTCGATTGCAGAATGAACAACAAAATACGTTCAGGCATTCCTCTATTTCCAATAATCGTTCGGCGGTTTAATAAAAATGGCGGAGTGGTCAAACGGAAAAAACGATCATTTTGTTATAGAAGAAAAGAGCCGCCTGCTTGCTATGCTTGTCAGGCAGCTCCCCTATTTCTCAGACATACTCATACCTTTCAAGCAGCCTGCTTCGCAGCCTGGTCTGTTGTATCCTCGTTGTTACCCTGCAGACGCGTTCTGCGGGTGCGGGCGATAGATTCAACGTCGGCGATGATGCTGCGCACTTCATTGCGAAGCTCTGCAGCGCCCTCGCATTCGGCAGCCACTATCACGTCAACATACCCGAGAAACCGGCGTACGGAGTTTGCTACAACCAGCGACACGAATTCCAAGGCTAAATAGTTAAGGAACCGTACTATAAAACCATGCAGAGGGATTGACCGGTCTTGCTATCAAAGACATCGCATTCAAACGGAGAATTGGAAATAATACTACCTGCTCATTTGAACTCTTTTTATTACACCGGTTTCTATTGTTCCCTTTAACAGCATGTTTGCAGCAGGCTGGAAAAGAATAATTTCCCTCCCAATCCGCTGGCCCTTCAGGTTATACCAGTAACTATTGTCCGGTTGAAATCTTACGATGCTCTGTATGGCCGCGTTCGTCTGCTTGATCCCTGTACGAAGTTGTACCTCGCCGGACCGGTCAACTGAAAACACATCGGTTCTCCAGGAAGTGCACCCGCACGGGCAGTCGCCGGAACCGTTGCGCAGCACAAAAAACCAGTTCGCCGTATCATGGTATGCGCGCAGCGACCAGCCAGGATCTCCTGCAACAGTGGTGAATAGTGGGCCCAGTTTCAGGTCGCCGATCGGAGGGGTGTATCCCCGCCGGATGTTATTGGCATACACAAACCGTTTGAAGGCATGCACGGCTGCCTGGATCGATAAAGGCGGATCGGTCATCGTAAGATACGATCCCAAGGTATCTGAAATAAGCCACTGATGCTTCAGGGGGTCGCCCTTGGAGATCTGAATAATACTCACCTCCAGCGTGTCCTTTGGAACAGGGTCGACATAGTGCGGCTGAATATCGATATACTCACGGATGATGCCGGTGGTATCGAACCGCAGGAGAGAATCCTCTACCCGAGACGCATTGCCGAAAACAGCCGTATCCAATGCCGCACACGACAGCATCCGGTATTTCCGGGAACATTCCCATCCATGAAGGTTATCGTATACGCACCATGACGAATCAACAGCGACAGTTGCCCTGACTTGCTTGTACGCGACCTCCGCATACCGGAAAAACCAGACGCCGGTAATGAGCGAATCCTCGAACCTGGCAGACAACTCTATCTTGTGCACTCCCTGCTTGAACCGCGGTGAGACAGGCCAGGTAATGACGCAGCTCGCGCCGGTACTGAATTCCGGTGACATGCCCCGGGGATTTGAGCCACCGCGCAGCGATACCTCGCCGGGTTGCGGAACCGCGCCGTCAATCAACCAGGTTACCGAATCCTTGTGCACGCACACCGGCCGGTTGCAGGCAAAAGTTGTCTGCGCTATCTGCTGACCCAGGCGTAAAGGGTCATGAGCAATGGCCGCAGTTTATATTTCAGGCATTTTCCCTGCTTCATGCTTCGACCTTTCGACACGCTCAGGGATTCTCATCTGCCAGTGTAAGATTGTCAAGCCTTCCCCTTATGAATATCTTCATGTCTTGTTATCTTTCCAACTCTTTGCCGATATATCTTTCGTTCCCACCTGCCTTTTGATTCAGAAGTTCCTCTTTTCCCGGCATTGGTTTTCCCAGATACCGGAGCATGACCTTTGCGTCTTTGGCCAGGGGGTGATCCGGAAGAGTGTGTATGAGCCGCTGGTAATTGATTTTTGCCAGGTCTGGCTTGTTCAAATAGCGGTCGTAAATAAATCCAACGGCGAACAGTGCTTTGCTTTGAAGGTTTTTATCGCGCGTGCGTCTGAGAACGCGGCGATAGTTTTTTATTGCCTCGGGCCGGGAATCGGGCTTTTCCGCCTGTATTGAGGCCAGAACACAAAGGCTGCGGCAGCCCGCTGAAGTGAAAATATAGTTGGCCGCAATGATGCTGTAGGCGGTATAGGCCTCTGTTTCATTGCCGGCATCGCGCAGGGAATCTGCCCTCCTTTTCAAGGCAACAGGGTCTTTCCCTTTTTCATCAATCCACTCGTTCTGAACAAAGCGCACGCGCAAGGCGCGGCGCAGGGGAAACATGAGGCTGTCGTATCTGACCGTTACAGCTTCTTGCGCAAGCCGGGCCATATGGCTATTCCATTTCTGCGAGTCGACTGCGGCTTCCACATGGCCCGCCTCATCATAGTAGGACAGAAGTTCAAGGCCAGTATCCACCGGTACCGGTTCTTGTATAATGCGGATCAGACACTCATCCAGAAAACGCTGGGCAACCTCTATTTTCCATGCCCATGCAAGCGTTTTCATGACTTCGGGTTTTGCAAGGAATCCCGATCTGGCAGCCCTTTCGCTGAACAGCTTCCATTTGACGAGCGACCTGACAAACGGCCCAGGATCCTTTTCAAATGGTTTGCGCTCCTGAGGAGCCAGTAAAATGGTCGCTGCCTTTAGATCCTTCTTGGTGACCATTCCACTGCTGCTCAGCAGTGCGTCGAACGATTGCGGGGGCGTTTCGCCGAATCGTTCCCTGTAAAATTTTTTTAAGAAATAGTCCTCATACCCTTCGGTTAAAAAGCGGTAGAACTCGCCGGACAAACGCAGGTCAGGCGCGCCCGAGTCAGGCTGAAAAGTGCTTAAAAACAACTTCCGTGCCGCGCCGAACCAGACCGAATCAAAGGGAAGAACCGGTGCGGCGGTGTCGCCATTCCTGGTGAACTCCGCCTTATGGCTGTTGTAATAGCGCTTGATCTCCGCATCGGAAAAACCCAGTTTTTTCTGGAGCACCTCAACTGAATACATGCGCGCGATAAAATATCGCCGCTTCCACCGCCACTGCCTGCTGTAACGGATAAAAAAATAGGCAGGCTTCCATCGCGCCTTGTTATAGAGGGCTTCGGTTTCAAGAACGCCGGCAACGTGGTCCTGACCAAGCAGCTTGAAATGACCATGGACGCCGGGCATGAACCTGGCCACGGCACTGAATGCTTCGACATCGAGCCGGGTGATACGCGAAAGCGAGGTTTTGGCAAACAGCTTCTGTTTTTCATTTATGCTAGTGCAGGTACAGAGCCATACTGCTGCGCTTGCTGCAATAACGATCAGTACCTGTTGCATCACCCACCATCCTTCAAAGAATCGTTTTTACATTCCTGTAAAATACTGCAAAGGGATGATCCGTTCCCGGATCATCCCTCTATAAAACCGGTACAGAGGAACGCAACTGTCTAATACATGAACGGGATACGCAACTCCCTGCCTGTTGTCGTCACTGACAGCAGATAGTTTCCTGAAGCGAGCTTTCCGGGCCTGATGGCGATAGTCATGCGGTCCGCATGCGCGCTTTTTGAAAACATGCCGAAAATCTCTTTGCCTGCCAGGGTGAACAGCCGGACCTGGGCAACCGCAACGTGTTCCGGATTTGTGATGACAAACGTGTTCCTGTCAGCACGGTTCCAAACAAGACCTGATGCACTCTTTGCATCCCGGGTTGTCTTTACTTCAGGCTCGGAAACGAACGTGACCCAGTTGACGTCATAGGAATTGGACGCAGAGGCGGTGAAGGTCAGAAAAAGGTTCTGTTTGCCCGTCGTCCGGTTGTTCAAATTTCCGGTCTGCGTTGCCCAGGTGGTCTTGCTTCCGGTGGATGTGATGGTTATGGTGCCGAGCGGTGTTGTGGTCGCTGATCCAACGCGCACGGTAATGGTGCCGGTGCCGGTGCCGGCCACCCTGACCTTCATGGCCGTGGGCCCAGTATGTCCGCTTGGCGGGGTAAAGTCAACGCTGTCGTACCGGACCGTGGCGTTATTGGCGATGTTGGTGATATACCAGCTCGAACGTGCTTCTGTGGTATTGGCATTGTAAGACCACGCAGCCGATGAAGCGTTGTTGAGAACACCGCGGTCAACCTGAATCGAATCGCTGTACGCATCAGGAACACCGATACCCCGGTTGGTCTTTGAGATGCGTGATGTGTTGAAGGTACCGTCTGCATTATACGTCAGGTATTCGATGCCCGAGCATCGTTCTGACCCGAATATCTGCCCGCCGAATGTGACATTATGGAAAAAAATGTATGACTGGCCCTTGAACTCGCAGGCGCCGGCGTGAATGGTAAATTCCGACGGCGTGTTGTTTTGGGAAAAAATCTGGCCGCGGTAGGTCCATGGTCCCATCCGGTTCGTTGCAGTGGAATAGGCGATGATCTCGTTGCCGCTGCCCGGCACCTGAGCAAACACGAGATAATACATGTTGTTTCGTTTCCATATCCATGAGCCTTCGCGATAGCCGGAGGGCGCACTACCCGGATTCTGAATGCAGTTGTTGATATTGCCGGTGATTCTGGTCGCGCTGTCGTTCATCTGGACAAAACCGAGATTCGATCCATCTTGATGCCGGTAGGACATCCAGACCGTAGAATCTGTCGGATCGATAAAAATAAATGGATCAATTACATTGCGGACCGAACCGGGCAAAGGATCGGCAGGGGTATATGGTCCCACCGGATTATCGCACGTCGCGACGAAATTATAGAAATACCCGTCGGTGTGCGTTGCCGGCACGGTCAAACGATACTTCCCCTTGAGAAAGACCACGTGTGGCGCCCACAATTTATGGACACTATGGTTTGCCCACGGCACCCGGTCCTCGTACAGGGAGACGCCTTCCCATTTCCAATGGTACATATCGGTGGTGGAGTAACAATTGATCGTGTCTATCGGATACGTGCCTGATCCGCCCACGATGTCCTGGGTGCAGTAGAAATACACCTTGGTGGTATCGTGATAGGTAAAAACGGTGGGCGCCGGGTCGGAGGTAGGGTGCGGCACAGGAACCGACGAGCCGTTGATAAAGCAGTTGTCGGCATGAAGCGCCGCGGTAAAAACCCCGATCGTCAGTAAGGCCGCAAGTGGATAAATGATCCTTTTTTTCATGGATGACTCCGACTTTCTTTGCGAGTACGTTTTGTACCAATACATGACACACGCTCCTTTATAAATAGCAATAATATCTAAAATGCATATCCGAACTTAAGCATCCAGTACCACTGTTTGTCTTTTATCATCGCTTCTTCCTGATCAATAGATTGCACAAGTGTTGTCTGGACCCGGCTGTGATCCCTGGCAAACTGTGATGTGATGCTGAAATGACCGAAAAGAATTTTTTTCAGGTAGAGCGACCATTTCCATTGGGCTGCGCCGCCGTAGTAAAACTCTTTATAGTACGTACCGTCGCCGGTGCTCTCAACTGAGCCATGCGGGTACCCGCCGTTCAGTTGTGGATCATAGGGAACGGGTAGCCGCATCATGCCCAATCCCTGGGTTACGACAGGAACGCGATTGACGTATTTTTTGCCATAATATTCCACCTCGAGCGCCATAATATCCAATAAACGGAACGCGGGAAGATTTACACCCATCATGATGGGCATCTTCTCCATGAACTTATCATAACCGAACTCATTGACCGGTCTGTTATTCCAGTTCGGATCAGGATTCGGATTCGCAGGATACGGCTTAACTCCGAGAATGATCGCTTCAGAATACAGCTTCAGGTCGTTGGGACCAAACATATCAAGTCCTAGCAGCGGTTTGGGATCGAATGAAAACCGCGCCATGAGCTTGACGCCAGCAAAGGTGTAGAAAAGCGTATCGAGATGCTGCGGATCGTCGTCGTCAAAGTAATAATTCGGCGCGTATGGACTCTCTCCTTCCACCGCGACGTAGGAAAGGTAATACTTAGGTTGCGTATAATCATTGTTCACCGGAAAGCAGTGATGCAATTGAGCGCCGGTGCCGATTTTCAAAATCCCCTTTCCAAGCGTGACATCGAAAAGCCAGGTGAGGGAAAAGTCATTCTGTGGGTACAGATAGAGTTCCGATGTCAAAAAGAAATCATTATGTATGACTCCCATTACATCGCTGCTGATACGGATACCGGCAAGCGGCGCATTGGCAAAATCAAAACCGTCGGTATAAATATAACCGGGATAACAACCGGTTCTGAACATATACTCGCCCAGGTTTCTGGCGTCCCGGTTATACTTAAACGGGAAATATCCTATATGAATATCAATCAGAGAATCCTCGGGATCAGGACTGCATTTAACGATCATACTTGCCTGGTCTATCCAAAGCGATATCGCCGCTGTCTTTCCGACACGGGCAGCATCGATCAGCATGCTGTCGGGAAACGCATTGTACGAAAGCCATCCTGCAATTCCCGCCGCACCTTTTACGCGGGGGTGGAACTGGCTCCGTATTCCAATATTCACAAGGTTATTCTGCAGCCACTGATTCGTCAATTCATGACCTTTTGTCCCGTACTTGTAATTCACGAACTGGCCCGATTGCATCGCCGCCTGGCCGTAAAACTCAAGGTTGTTCTGCTCGTCCTGCGCAAAACAGAGGGTCGCGCCTGCGATCAGCGCGATCATGGCCGCAAACCGTGAAAGTAATAGTCTTGTCCGCATCATACGTCCCTCTCCATTCATGAAGGTTACAGCTTGTCACATCGTATGAATATAAGAATAATCCGCTCTTGGCGTAAGGACAGAGAAAATTATTCGTATACAAATTGTGTACTCTGCCGTGCCGGCGGCAGCGGCCACCGCAGTAAAATAACTGCCCACCGCCATGGAGGCAAAGGCGGGGAATGAGCGCTGTGTATGTACGAACCCCTTGCCCCGGATTGACGGGATGTTCCGGCGCAAGCGATACGTGCGCCTGTTCCGTCTGACCTCACCCACGCCGGTTATTTTTGGCTGTCCACGATATAGACCGCTGCCCCGCGTCCGGAGATTGCGTTTGCTCCCTGCAGCAACGATCGGCTGACCCGCTTCCCTGAGATGGTGTACACCGAAGCCTGCGCAGGAATCCTCGTCATTGCGCCTGCGGCGGCGAAATAGCGCCGGCAATCCGGCGCACGCGTGCCCGAGCCCGATGGCGCCGCGATTGGTACGCGGCGGACGTCCACCGCGGGAGGACCGGTCCTTGTGCCGGTAAAGGAGGGCCAGCCGTCGTCCCAAAAGAGCGGCCTGATCTGCAATATTGAAGCGCCGTTACGGGTCGCGTCATAGTAATGGTTGACGCAGAAGACCGTGTCATGCTCGATGAATATGCCGTTATGGCCCGGGCCAATACGGACCGCATCGCCGGTATCGAGTACTTCCCCGCCGCTCGAGGTCATCAGCGTGCCGTCTTTGCTTTGATACGGGCCGGTCACCTGCGTTGCGCGGCCGGCAACGATTTTATACGTGCTGTTGACCCCCTGGCAGCAGCGGTCCCAGGAAACGAAAAGATAGTAGTATCCCCACTTGACGATAAACGGGGCTTCGATGCCGCCGCGCGAACGGGAGGCAATGGCAAGCAGCTCCGGCGGGTCGGTAGCGGGCTTGCCGGTGGCAGGATCGAGCTCAACGAGCTTGATACCTGACCAGAACGACCCGAAGGTGAGCCACACCCTGCCGTCAACGTCCTGGAAAACATTGGGATCGATGCAATTGTAGTTGCTGCTGCTGGTTGATTTGACCACCACGCCCTGGTCGGTCCAGGTCGGGCTGGAAAGCGTGGGCGACGTGGCAAGGCCGATGGCCGAAGTGTTTTTCCCGAACGTGGATACTGAATAGTACAGCCAGTATTTGTTGTCGCGGAAACTGATATCGGGCGCCCAGAAATCAGTTCCGCTGTTGTCCGGCACCTCGGTCCGCACCCAGGACGGGGCGGTGAGACCCGAGCTTACGCCTCTCCAGTTGATCCGGTCGGTCGATGATTTGGAGCCGACGAGCCTTCCGGTCGAGTAGATGCGATAGGTGGCACCCTCCTTTATCATGACCGGATCATGCACGCCGAGATCGCCGCGCAGGGGATTGACATACGGATCGCTGCCAAAAAGCAGGGCGCCCGCACCCCCTATGAGCATACCTGCCGCACCTATAACAAAAACGTTGCGGATCGTTCCCCCGGCTCGCTTCATACAACCTCCCCATTACCGTCCCGGCAATTACCGGGCGTCATGATTAATATAAGCATAAGCGGGGCAAATTGAACATCCGGGAAAAAAATATGTATACATGACGTGTACAACCGTTTGCCGGATTGGTCCCGGACATGAGAATAATGCACGGTGCCGGTGAATCATTCATTCCGTACTATCAGCGCGTGGGACCGGGCAAAGGCATGACGGACCGCCTGCATCGTCACGAAATACACGCCGACCGGCAATCCGGCGCAGCGCAGTTCACCCCGCGGCCTCCTGATAACGTGACGTTCCACCAG
>JAFGDP010000154.1 GCA_016932075.1 Chitinispirillaceae bacterium
CCTGTTCAAATCGACATTATTACAGATGCGGCTGGAATAGATATAAAGGAATGCTATAAACGGCGTATGGTTATTAATGTTAAGGGAACAGAAATTTCGGTTATTTCTAGAGAAGACTTGATTAAAAACAAACGTGCGACAGGGCGCATTCAGGATTTGGCTGATGCACAAACTCTTGAAAAATGGAAAGAAATAAGAACGAAAACGAAGAATGCGCGCGGGAAGACAAGCCAGGCCAAGTACCGCAAGCAACACGGCAAGGCAGGCTCGAAGACTCGCCCAAATGCCCGCTGACTAGAGGAATGGGTGTAATAGCGGGCACATCTGCATGCCTGAAACGTTGCAACAAATTGGAACGAATGAAATTATAGGCGGTGCAGGAAAAAACAAGAAAATTTATGAAGGGGATGAGAAAAATCTTTAAGTCCGTAAATAAAGAAGTTATTTTAGAACAGGTCAAGGCCAAAGAAATGATGGCATGCCGTTTCGACAGACGCAATGCAATCGCCGGCACCGGCGAAAAAGTGGTGAGAAGAAAAAGGGACGAGCAGCCATGCGTAATGAGAGCACAAGAAAATAACATGAATAACGTAATGGGTTTATGCCGCGACTGCGGCAATAGAAAAGCCTTTGAGAAATCGCAGGTTCCTGGCGGCATCTGGTATTGCGAAGAATATGCCTGATTGCAGGGAATACTTTCCATGGCTTGACAGGATTTGTCTATTTGGTGCACATATAAAAGGAAAGGAAAAGTAACGTATGCAAACCACTTCGTACAATCCGTATGAGGTAGCACAGTCTCAGTTTGACAAGGTCGCGGCTATATTGGAACTCGATGATGGGGTCAAGGAGCTTTTACGCCAACCTATGCGTGAGTATCACTTCACCATTCCGGTACGCATGGATGACGGGACAATCAAGGTTTTCAAGGGTTTTCGTGTGCAGCACAACGACGCACGCGGTCCTGCAAAAGGCGGTATCCGCTTTCACCCCATGGAAACCGTCGACACGGTTCGTGCGCTATCGCTGTGGATGACCTGGAAATGCTCCGTGGTCGATATCCCTCTAGGCGGCGCCAAGGGCGGCGTCATTTGCGACCCGCACCACCTCAGCCTACGCGAGCAGGAGCAGATCTGCCGCGGCTAGATACGCCAGGTTGCCCGGAACGTAGGGCCGGTAAGCGACGTGCCCGCTCCGGATGTGATGACCAACGGCCAACATATGCTATGGATGCTTGACGAGTTCGAAATGCTTCACGGTGGCCGCTACCCCGGCTTCATTACCGGCAAGCCGGTAGGCATGGGAGGCTCCCTTGGCCGCACCGAAGCGACCGGATTCGGCGTCGTCTATGTCCTGCGCGAAGCGCTCAGGGTGCTGGGTCTTTCCCCGGAAAAGTGCACGGCCTGTGTGCAGGGTTTCGGCAACGTAGCCCAATATGCTGCACAGCTTTATACGCAACTGGGCGGTAAGGTCATGGCAATTTCCTGTTGGGACCAGGCGGACAAGGCATCGTACACATACCGCAAGAAAAGCGGCATCAGCGTTGATGAGCTGCGGGGGATTAGCGACAAGTTCGGCGGGATCGATAAGAAGCGGGCGCAGGAGCTCGGGTACGAAAGGTTGCCGGGCGAGGTGTGGCTCGAACAGGAAGTGGATATCCTCATTCCCGCGGCGTTGGAGAACCAGATCAATGCCGGCAACGTCCAGAAGATCGCCAAAACCGTCAAAGTCATTGCCGAAGGGGCGAACGGTCCCACGACTCCCGAAGCGGACGAAGTGATAAAACAGCGCGGAATTTTCTTGTGCCCCGACTTCCTTACCAACGCGGGCGGCGTGACGTGTAGCTATTTTGAACAGGTACAGTGCAACATGAACTACTTCTGGGAGAAAGATGAGGTTCTTGCCAATCTGGACGCCAAGATGACCGCGGCATTTTCCGCAGTGAACGATCTCGCCGCGCGCAGGAAACTTTACATGCGCGACGCAGCCTATGTAATCGCCATCAGCCGCGTGGCGGAAGCGGTAAAAAAGCGCGGGTGGGCGTAACCCCCCCCACCAGACGTCCGTTCTTGCCTGCCGTTGAAAGGAAATACAAGCGGCTATGAGTGAAAAAAAAGCGATACCGGTACGTTTCCAGGCGTTGCTCGAAAGGGCGAAAGAGTTGGACTGCCTCTATCGGGTGGAAGAGCTGCTTGCCGGCGCTTCCCGCCCGTTGCCGGACATCTTCCGTGATATCATTGCTGCACTTCCCTCGGGTTGGCAGTATCCCAAACTCTGTCAGGCACGGATAACGTATGAAGTCACGGTGTACGAATCCGCCCGCTATGTACCGTCGGCGTGGTCGGACACCGTACCCATCAAAGAAGGAGATCTCGTCACAGGGTCTATCGAGGTCTCATACGTGCGCGCGGTCTCCGCTCCGGGGGAAGATTGCTTCCTTAAGAAAGAGCGCAAGCTGCTTCGTACCATCGCCGACCGCATCGGCCAGACCACGTTTCACCGGAAGCTGGAACTCCTGCTTCGCGAGCGCGATGCCGCCGAGAAGGGGAAAGCCTTAACGAGAAACCACGAATGGATGGCGATCGTCGACCTTCTGCGGCACACCGACGAGAAGCTCTATCTTTACATTTCGCGCAAAATGCTTTACCACCTCTTTTGGAGCGGGATCAAGGAATCCAGCCAGGTCTTGAATTCGCTCGGCCAGGAGTTGACCGAGCATTCCGCCGAAGGGACGACGGAGGCCAACAGTCCCAGAAGGAAACAGTCGCGCGCGAGCATTTTATCCGACAGCGACCGGGTGTTTGCCATTGCGGCGCGCTATCTGGGCGACGACGAAATCCTTTCGAACCTTCGCAAATGGATTCTGCTGAATAAACTTGGTTTTCTCATAAAAACCGTCGATTCGGGTAATGCCGCCCTAGGCACGATAATCGATGCGATTCTTCGGTTTCGATCGTTTGATAAAAGTGACGGATCGCTGGAACAAGCCACGGAAATGCGTTTAAGGGTATCACTCATCCGCAGGTTTTTCACCGACAACGTCGATTTTATCAATATCGCGAAACGTTATGTGGAGGTTTCGGACTTTTTTGACCTGGTTACCCGTATCATTTATCCCGCCGGCAGCAACGGCCGCCTCGGCGGAAAAAGCACGGGTTTGTTCCTTGCCGCTCAAATCCTGAAGAAGGCGGCGGAAAAAGAGAAGCTTCTTGCCGGCATCAAAACGCCGAAGACATGGTATCTGACCGCTGATTGTCTTGCCGATTTTTTACAATACAACGAACTGGAAGACGTGCTTGAGATCAAATACAAGGATCTTGAGCAAGTGCGGTTGGAGTATCCCAACATCATTCAGCTTTTCAAGCACGCCCGCTTTCCGATGCACATCTCCCGCGGTCTCATGCAAGCACTGGATGATTTCGGCGAGCGGCCTATCATCGTGCGCAGTTCGAGCCTTCTCGAAGACCGCGTCGGCACGGCTTTTTCGGGGAAATACAAGAGCCTTTTTCTCTCCAATAAGGGCAACGCGCAGGAGCGCTTGGAGTCGTTGCTCGATGCGATAGCGGAAATTTACGCTTCGGTCTTCGGGCCGGACCCTATCTTCTACCGTTCGGAACACGGCCTGCTTGATTTTCACGAAGAAATGGGAATTATGATCCAGGAAGTGGTCGGGACGCATATCGGCCCCTATTTCTTACCCGTTTTCGCCGGAGTATCTTTCAGCAGCAACGAATTCCGCTGGTCGCCGCGGCTCAAGCGCGTAGACGGTCTGGTTCGGCTGGTTCCGGGGCTTGGTACGCGGGCGGTGGACCGCATCGGCAACGATTATCCGGTGCTGTTCGCGCCCGGGCAACCGGCATTACGGGTGAATACCGACCCCGACGAGGTGCGCCACTATTCCCCTAGGCAAATCGATGCGATCGATCTGGAAAATGATTCTTTTCAGACGGTGACTATCGAGAGTCTCGTACGCACGCACGGAAGCGCTATTCCCAACTTGAGCAACCTGGTTTCGGTCTACAAGGATGGGTTGATTCACCATCCGTCGTCCATCGAACTCGATGTAACGCGCGACGAGTTGGTGTTCACCTTCAACGGTCTTATCAATAAAACGAACTTTGTCAAGCAGATGCGCGCGATTCTTCTCGCGCTCCAGGAGGCGATGAAAACGCCGGTTGACATCGAATTCGCCTCCGACGGCGCCTCGCTCTTTTTGCTTCAGTGCCGGGCTCAATTCACCGAAAGCGACATCGCCCCGAGCGCCATACCGCGCGATATTCCCGAACGCGAAACGCTTTTTACCGCGAAACGATTCATTTCGAACGGTCACATTCCCGACATCACCCACATCGTCTACGTGTCGCCGCAACGCTACGCGGAACAAACCAGTCTCGCTGCGCTGGTTGATATCGGACGGGCGGTAAGCAAACTGAACTCACTTTTGCCCAAACGTCGTTTCATCCTGATGGGACCGGGACGCTGGGGAAGCCGGGGCGACATAAAACAAGGCGTTCAAGTCACCTATTCCGATATCTGCAATACCGCGGTTCTGATCGAGATCGCTTTGAAAAGCGGCTCCTATGAACCGGAACTCTCCTTCGGAACGCATTTTTTTCAGGACATGGTGGAAGCGGGAATCTGTTATATTCCGCTCTATCCGGATGAAAAAAATGTCATTTTCAACGAGATGTTCCTGAACGCATCGCCCAATATTTTGCCGTCCCTGCTGCCGGAGTACGCGCATCTCAGCGAGGTGCTGCATGTAATAGACGTCCCCGGCAGCAAGGATGGAAACATAGCAAAAATTCAGATGAATGCGGAGCTGTGCGAAGCCATCGGTTTTTTCTCCGAGCCGTCTGCATTCAAGGCAGATCCGATCATAACGGCAAAACCCGTTGAACGCCACAATGAAGCTTTTTGGCAATGGCGTTTGCGAATGGCCGAACAGCTCGCTCTTCGCCTTACACCCGGTCGGTTCGGCATACAGGCAATGTACCTTATCGGTTCCACGGTGAATGCGACCGCAGGCCCCGGAAGCGATATCGAGGTGCTCATTCATTTCAGGGGCACTCCCCGGCAACGGCTGGAATTGTCGCTCTGGCTGGAAGGCTGGAGCCTGAGTCTCGGCGAATTTAATTATTTACGAACCGGTTATGCATCCGACGGGTTGCTGGATGTTCATATTGTGACCGATGCCGACATCGAAGCACGGACAAGCTATGCGGTGAAAATAGGAGCCGTTACCGACCCCGCCATTCCCCTTCCGATGGGTGTGCAGAAAACGGAGTGATGCATATGCATCGGATGAAGAAAACAATCTCTGGACTATCAGTCCCATGATAATCAGGCGCGGCTGACGCCCGATGCGACGAGGCTTATGAGGATTTAGAATCATATAGTCGCAGATGAAGAAGGCACCCAACTTCCTTAAAGCAAAAGGTAATAGAAGACATGCGCCGCCGAAGAGAAAGAGAACGGGCTGAAAGACATAAAGAAAAAGACGAAGAGCCGCCTCGAAAGACATTTACACTATGGTAACATTCCAATTTACAACCCCACAACACACGCATGCCGGGCGGCCAAAGCCCCGCCCCAAATTGCCGCTCTGAAGCCTCCGTCGCCGTCCAGCCCGAAGCGGGCAGGCGGCGTCATGTCGGCTATGCGGCAACTTCGGCATGCATGAAACGTTGGATCGTCTTGATCAGCTTGACGATTACTTATAAAGTGATCTTTGACAAGGAGGTTAAGGAAAGCCTTTATCTGGAAGGATTAGCCATCCACCGGTACCTCGGTTCAGCGAAGCACTGGTCTCGATGACTCTGCTGCCTGCGATAAGGCAGAAAATACATGGCCTGTCCCTGAGGATCGGGAGTACCCGGCCGTGGTTTTCAGAACGATGCGCAGGAGGTGTAGACAGGGAATTTTTCAGACCACAGGGAGGCGTGACTCCTGCAGCCAGATGCAGCCCCGAAATCGCGCCGCAATAAAAACCAAGCAAGAAAACCGAAAGACGCGCACGGAAAGATAAAACATGGCAGCTTGCCTGGTTTACATTCGCACGACAGCCGCGTTACGCAAGGCCCTTTGGGCACATGTTTAGCGTCTGAAGAAAACGTGTCATGTCCCCTTCGACAAGCTCAGGGTCCATCACGTTTTCTAACGCTGGCCACGTCGTAACACGGCGTACGTTGCCCTCGACCAATCCCCTACCTTCTTTTAAAAAGCATAAAACACCCCTGTAGTGACCTCGTACGCTGGCTGCGCCTGGTGTTATCGCATGGAATAAGCGCGTGTTTCAGCATATTCCTCCGGCACCTGCTTCCCAATAAGCGTTTTCACATGCGCTTCGGCGCTGCTCGCGAGGTTGTTCCAGGTAGTACCCGTGGTTCTGTCGGCGTAGCCGCCCTCGAGGATCGACACGATCTTTCCGCGGCAGGCGCCATGGGCATAGGCAATGAGCTTGGCAGTACATGCTGCAAAACCTGCGGGGGTGATGTCGAAGCATCCGAGCCAGTCGCCTTTCTGGCTGTCGAATCCGGCTGATATGAGGATGAGGTCGGGCTTGAAATCCACGTCGTCAAGCGCGAGGAACAGGTGCCGGTCAAACGCATTGGCAAGATCGTGGTCGGTCGCGCCGCAGTTGAGGTGCACGTTGAGATTGTAGCCAAGGCCGGCGTCTTTGCCGCGCAGCGCCGGATTGCCGGTGCGCGGATAGGCATTGTAGTTATGTGTTGAAAAAAAGAACACGGACGGATCGTCGTAAAACTCGTCCTGGGTGCCGTTGCCGTGGTGGTAGTCCCAGTCCACGATCAGAATGCTGTTCATGCCGCAATGCTTTTGGGCATAGCGCGCAGCGATGGCCGCGTTGCTCAGGAAGCAAAAACCCTGGCCCCTGCACGTGCCGTCATAATTGGGATTATCGTGCGCATGATGGCCCGGAGGACGAATGGCGCAAAACGCGTTCATGATGGTGTCAACGGCCACTGCCTGTATTGCGCCGAGTACCCCGGAGAGCGCTAAAAGCGCGCCCGGCCCTGCAGCGGGGCATTGGTCGAGAAGATCGAGCGTTTCCTGCGAATGCACGAGCGCGGCATGCGAGCGCGTCTCTTCGATGGAGAGCGGCTGAATTGTTTCGACCTGCTCCAGTATGCCGGAGGCGGCAAAACGGTCATAGATCCAGCTCAGGCGGCGCGGATCATCGGTACCAACGACAGGATGCTGCAGGCATGCCGGATCATAAAAAAGGCCGGTGGTGGGAGTGATTGCCAGGGAATTTACCATGGTACACGAGTGCACCGCGGCAAGTCCCAAACCGGCGGTGGCGGTTCGTGCTAAAAATTCACGGCGGGATATGGCTGCCATAAATAGAATTGCTCCTGTTATTCACCTGGCAAAAGCTTGGGATTGATTTTATATAAGATAATAGAAGCTTACCTGAATGGCTGAAAAGATTTAACGAAAGATCTTTAGCATATTTTTTAGAGGAAATACAATTAATACAGCAAGAAGATCTGGGCGTCCCATTCTCCCGCTACGGCGGGAGAATGGCGGGCCTCGTTCACCCTTCGCATCCAGCTTCGTGCCTTCGGCCGCTCCGCGGTGGTCTCCGCACATCCTTGTGCTCCGACTCCAGCGCTCGGGCATTCGCCATCGGTAGCGCCGGCCGACGTGCTTCGCCTAAAGGCCCAGCACAGGTCCGGCGCTACTGCGCGTTGCGACACGCCTCAGTCCTCCCTGACGCAAAAACCCACGGCTAACAATCATCCCCTTTCAATTGCAGAATGCAGATTGATGATTGAAAACCAAAATTTCCACGATAGCAATCATTTCTTCATTCCATAATGAAAAAGGGTACTCCGATATTCACCGGGCCTGAGGGAATCGCAGTTTCTTGGCAGGCACTACAGATGGTCAGCATTGAAGGGGTGTGGTCCGATACCGCGATGCGGGATCGAGCCCAGGGGAACACGTTCCCCTTCCTAATTTTATTGAAAAAAGGCAACGGATCTTGCCGGAAATGCTATTTTTCCTGTCAATCCGACCGCCAAATCATCTATATTGGTCATAGTTCCTGTTTATCAGTATCCAGGAAAACAACCTCTCTCCCATCAGGAGGTCATTCCCATGAACGGAATTGTAAATAATTTCATGAAAACCCACCCCGCTCGTCTGTTCTATGTCGTCGTGGTGCCCCTGCTGTTTATTATCCTGGCCCCCTCCGACGTCTGCAGGGCCGAGTCTGCCAATAAAACGGCTGCAATTGAAAAGCAGCTTTCCAGCGCCGAGACCCTTATTGCCGAAGGCTCGCTGCAGGAAGCGCATGAGGCGATCGACCGGGCAAAGCTTTTGATGAATGAGCTGAGCGGTCCCCAGTCGGCACCGTACAATGCCCTGATCAGGAAGCTCCTTGCATCGATAAGTGCTGTGGAGGATTCTCTGGTAAAAATCAATATAGAAATCCTTCGTAAACACGGCGGCGACTCCGCGTTCCAGTATATGCAGGACGTGGTGTGGGCCTACGGCATTTCAAAGGAAAAACTGGAAAAGATTGAAAGCACGATTCTTGAAGAAGCCTCAACGGTGAATGTGGAACAAGAGCGCGACGACGTTGCGTACGCGCTCTCCCTGCTTGAAAGCAACAAGCCCATGGATTCGTCAATCGATCCGTATATCGTTAAAACCGCCCAGATGCTTATGCAGGCGCGCGCCGACAGCATCAAACGGGCAACGGAGGCAAAAAAGCCTGCCTCTGAAGCAAAAGAGGTCCCTGCCCCTGAAAAGGACGCGGGCACGGCCAAAGAAGCAAAGGAGCCGGCAAAAGGAAAAGAGCCTCCTGAAAAGGTGGCTGTCATGTCTGAAAAGAAAGAGGATAAGCCCCTTGTTGCCCCTGAAAAGAAGGAACAGGATGTTGCCCCGTCCAAACAGCCCGAGGAGCGGGTGGCAAAAAAACAGGTTGCGGAACCGGACAAAAAGCCGAAGCCGAAAGCCATAGTGCCGGAGCCGCGAAAAAGCACAAAAACCGTCACAAAGAAAAAACCGGAGGAATATACAAGCCCTGCGCTCCTGGCTCGGGCCGAGGCAACCAGGAACTACCTGAAAAAACTCAAAGAGAACCAGAAATCCGCCCAGAGAACCGTGGTGGTGTTATATGAAATGATCGAAAAAGGAGAGGGACAGAAGGCCATGGCCATGTTCCGCGGAAAACGGGCGTTTCTGGGCAAGCATATCTCGCCTCAGGTGTTTAACGTGCTCGAGCTCACCCTTGCGCAGACTATCATCGACGCAAAAAAAGGTAAAAGCGGATTGTCCCGCATGCCCTCATCCCCTGCTTCACCTGAGCAGACCAGCATTGACCGTATTGAAGCGCTCATGCGGCAGAACAGGGTCGAAGCGGCCTACCGGGAGTTTACTCGGTCCGAAGAGTCGCTCAAGAACTACATGAAGAAAAAGGATTTCAAGCTGTTCAAGGACATGATTGAAAGCGCCTATGAACTACGGACCGGCGTTACCATTGATAAGAAGAAAAAGAAGTGATCCGGTGCTGAGATTTTCCCCACAGCGGAACCGGTAAAGGCACACGTTCCTGCCAGGGGGAGGCAGAGTAGCGTGCAGCACATGGCTCCCTGCCGACAGGTGCCGGTGCAGGGAGGTTCCCGTCAGGCGCCCTGCCAGTGAAAAAAGCTCCAGGCTGACATAAGACGCCCGTTCAAGTTCAAGGTGCACCATCAGGTGATGGCCCCGGACTCGCATCCGCGGGCGGCGAGAAGATGCGGCTTTTGCTCCATGCGTCACCTGCGAGATCTCGATGGGAACTCCCTTGTTGATACGGGAGCTCCGGTAGCCGTAGCAGTCGGGTTTTTCAGCATACCAGCGTCCTGCATACGAATGCGTCGGCGGCGTTTCCGTTTTGAATATCGAGAGAACCGAATCAGCGGTTCCCCACCACGGATAGACAAAGTAGTGCTCGACAAACGCGCAGGTGTCCAGCATATCCACGAAGGCTTTCAGTCCCTGGTAATATTCCATGGAATCAGCGGGGAGCGGGTTCCAAGTCGCGCCATAGTTGAATTCGGTCACCCAGACCGGCCTGGCATATTTATTCCATAGTGATCTGAGCCTGTTGTACAGATCCGCCGGCGCTCTCTTCTGGTAATAGTGAATAGCGATGAAATCCACGCGGTAGTTGAGCCGCGACGCCTTGGTCATGAACGTATCGAGCCAGTTCCATCCCCGCGTATTGTCGGTGACTGCCGGCGAGCCGAGGCGCAGTCCGGTACGGAGCAGATGGCGGTAGCTGGCCACGGCAGTGTCGGTCATGTACAGATTGCCGATTGCGCCGGACTGGTCGTTGGGATTGTCCGGCTCATTGAACGCAAGCAAATGGGAAACATCGGTGCGCCTGCTCACTCTGGCGACCCCTGCGGAATCGGTCTTGCCCCACATCATGGGCGTGTAGGCGGTACTCGGATACTGCGCGCCGCCGTTTCCCCAGTCATAATATGCTGACAGATTGAAAATGGCGCGCTGGGTCTGGTTGCCTCCGCCCATGCCCTTTTTCCCTGCCCAGCGGAAATCGGCAACGCGGATAAGAGCGACGGCGCCGCTCAGTTCGACCGGCAGGTTGAACGCGATGTCGCTCGTATCAGCAATAAAAACCGTGCTCTGGCCAGTGCCGTCAGGATTGTTGGCAAAGGTTGCACAATAGCCGCGCTTGAGCAGGAATGACCTGACGGCCCGCCCGAGCCGTGGCGATCCGGTCGTGGAAAGTCCGACACCGAGCGTATCGCGGCTTCCGCTGAGGTCTGCGGAATCGAAGAGATAGAGGGGCCTGTAGCTCCCGCCCCGTGAGATGATGACGGTGCCGTTGACATGCTGCACCAGCTTGACGTTCTCCTCAACCGATGCCGCGTTTCCCGAAACCAGGAACCGGTCAAGATAGCGGTCCTGTACCGTGTCCGGACGAATGCCGTCGAAAAACACCCAACCGTTGTCGGTGACAAAGTTGATCGTGGAGGATGCGTCGATGGGGGCGGTCGGGCTGGTCAGGTGCAATTCCGCCGACCCCCGCATGGTGACCGACTGGTTGACCAGGCCGGTCATGGTCACGGTCTGGTTGGAAATCACGAGTGGTTCGGCTGCCTGCAATGGGAAACAGAGCAGTCCCCAGATCCAGAAACATCCCGCGCCCTTCTTTTGGCCCATGGAATAAATATAGGCAGACCTGGTATAGAAAGCAGGAATAATAAAAATCAGCGATTACAAAACGAAACGGTGCCGCAACAAACCGTTTTCTGCCGGTAAAGGGGCTGCTGGTACGTGCTTTGGTATTGGAGCACGGTCAGGTATTCCGGTCCAGCACTGCCACGCACTCGATATGCGACGTATGGGGAAACATGTCGATCCCCTGCAGGGAAACAAGGCGCCAGCAGGGCGACAGCGCCAACACATCGCGGGCAAGGGTCTCCGGGTTGCACGAGACATAGATGATCCTGTTGAGGGCCGCTTTTCGCAGGGCCGCTGTTATTGATGCGTCAAGGCCTGTACGCGGCGGATCAAAGACGGCGATATCATACCCATTATTCACGGTTGTCGGAAACAGGGCTCCAACATCTCCCTTCACAAATCTCACATTGCGTGCTCCATTGACCTGCGCCGCCTTTTTCGCGGCCGCAACCGAGGCGCCGTTCTCCTCGATCCCGGTCACGATCCTGCATTTCGGCGCGATCCACAGGGCGATGCTGCCAACCCCGCAATAGCACTCGAGTACCGACGGCCCGCCGCGTATCCATTTAAGCACTTCATCGTAGAGGCGCGGCGTTTGAAAGGGATTGACCTGGAAAAAAGTCGAAAGTCCAAGTTTGAATCGAAGCGAGCCCAGCTTTTCAAAAAGAAACGGCCTTCCCCACCAAGTATTCTCCTGCTCCCCGAGCACCACATTGGTCCGGTGCATATTCACATTTTGCACGATTCCCGCGATGAAAAGGCTCCTCTGCTTTGCAGCGGTAGCGACCATTTCAAGAAGTGTGGTGGAAAGGTTGCGTGTCCCTGCAGGCCGCGGTCCGTTGGTCACAAGGCCGACGAGGACCTCCCCGGTTCCCGCTGCTTTTCTCAGAAGCACATGACGCAGAAAGCCTGCATGTTTTTTCTCATTATAGATTGATAAATGGTGTTTCACCGCCCACTCACGGATAGTCCAGGCAACCAGGGAAAGGTCCTTGTCCTGGACCAGGCAAACATGCTGATCAACAACCTTATGGGAATCGCGGCCATAGCACCCGAGCAGCACCTTCGCCGCTCTGCCCTTTGGGCCGCCTCCAAAGGGAAGCTGCACCTTGTGACGGTACCAATACGGCGGATTGCAGCCGATGACCGGCCCTATTTCAAGGCCGGAACTGAAGGAAAACAGCGAGCGTAAAAGCGCGGTTTTTTGATGTAATTGAATCTCATATGGCTGATCAAGAATCTGGCATCCGCCGCATTCCGGAAAATGGGGACAGCTCTTTTCATTCCCTGGTAAAGCCATATTCACCTGGAATTGCCATGAGCCCAACGATGCTCATGAATAAACAGAAACATAGAAAAATAATATGGTTTTTTTCAACTTTTGATCATCTTTTTTACACTAAAATATTTAATAGTTATTATATTATCGTCGTAAACCAATATAAACTAGAACAAAAATCCAGGCCAGACATTTCCTATCCCCCTGATTTTTAACGAGGAGGAGTATGCAACCAAGAAAAACATCTCTGATCGCCGCAATCCTGCTGGTTCCTGTGATAGTCGCTGTTGCAGAAATAGTCTCCGCAACAAGCGATCCTTTCACCTTCCCGTTGATCGACAGCATCAAGCAGAAACAAAAGGCCATGACCGGGTACTCGTTTAGCGCAAAAGGGTTCTCCGCTCACAAACGATCGCTGGAACTGGCATGGTCGGTCGGCCAGTCGGTTCAAGCAGACAAGGGAGCCATAACCCTGTTCACGCTCCATGGAAAAACCGTACAGACAATCGAAATAACGAAGAGATCAGGCTCGATTGTGTGGAACGTCCCCGGGAATTTTTCGCTCAGCGGTGTTCTGATTGCGCGCCTTTCCTACGGCGGGGTGAACGCGAACCTTAAACTGCTCATCTGCAGATAAGGAGAACACGCCATGAAACGAACCATTACAATTCTCCTGCTGACGCTTCTGGCATTATCCCCCGCAGAGGCGACAAAAATATCGAATGTAAAAGTCGATCTCATCAAGGGCACGGTCACCGGAACCCAGGGCGACCAGATAGTCCGGTACTACATGGGACGGCTCACCTATACGTTTCTTGCCGAAGACAAAGACTCCATATACGTTGATTTTGTCATTAAAAACCAGGCGACCGGCGATACCATCACGGTGCTGGAAAAATCGGGTGATGTCGGCATGGTAAAGCAGCGCTTTGCAGCCGACACGCAAAAAACCGTCTATTTCAGGGCCGCAATTGTGGGCATGCCGGCTGATGCCTATGTGGCCACCGTGACCGCCAACGCGGACATGAGCAAAATGTGGGCGCTCGCGGATTCGCTGGTAGGCCTCATGTCTTACGAGCAGCAGCAATCCACGCTTTATTTATCAGCGCCTTTTTTTTGGTTCGGGGCCGAAAATTTTGCCATTCCGGGCAATACGACAATCGTCGGATGGCGGTCATCCGATGGCCCGCACGGCGTCCGTTGGCCAATCGGCCCACCGAACGACATCGCTATTTACGGCGCAGGGGACCCTGCAACGCTGTTCCCTACCGAAGCTGCCATGGGGTGTTCCTGGGATACATCACTTGTAAAAAGCATCGGAGCTGTCATCGCGAGGGAATCGAGGGCAATGGGCCTGTATTGCAACCTCGGACCGATGTGCGATCTCGTGATCAATCCCCGATGGGGCAGGGCATTCGAAACCATCGGCGAAGATCCTTATCTGAACGGAAAGATGGTTTCACGAATGGTAATGGGGCTGCAAAGCGAAAAGGTAATCGCGACGCCGAAACATTTCACTCCTTACCTGATGGAAACCGAGAGGCAGTTGCTGCAAGTTTCAGTATCAGAGCGGGCGCTACGCGAGTTGTTTTGCGTCCCCTTCGAAATGGCAATTTGCGAAGGCCGCGCACGAGCCCTCATGACCTGCTACAACAGGGTCCATGTCCCGGGATTCAGCGAGTGCAGCGCTACCTGGTGTGAAAGGGCGGCCTCAAATCGCCATACCGTCGAGGACATCGTGAGGCATGATTGGGGATTCGACGGCGTCATAATGACCGATTGGGACGGCGCAGCGGTCGTCGACGAACGGTATGCCTACGAAACCGATTTTGACATGAGCACTCCTCATGGATATGGATATACCAATATCGCCACCAATATCCGCGCGAGTATCTGGACCGCCGATCCGCTGAGGAAAAAAGCACGGAATATTATGTACAATAAACTATGGGCATGGGGTGGAAAGCTGATTGCAAACGATAATGAAATTAAAACGCACCCGCAAAACACGATTTTATCGTCAAGCCATTTACAACTTGCCCTGGAAGCGGCTCGGAAAACCATCGTGCTCGCGAAAAACGATCCCGTGGATGCTACTCCGGTTCTGCCGCTTGATAAAAACGGCTCGTTTAAAATCGCCGTTGTCGGACCTTATGCTGATGTAAAGCGGCAGGGAGGCGGAGGGAGCAGCGCCGTGACTCCCGACACGATCATTACGCCCTTGCAGGGTATCAAAACTATCGTCGCTGGCAATGCCTCAATGTCGATAGTTTCCGATTACACGAGCGCGGATGTCGCTGTCGTATGCGTAGGTGTCAATTCGGAAAGTGAGGATCTGGACCGTCCCGACATGACGCTTCCCTCGAGCCCGGTCGATCAGAACGGTCTCGTGGCGCAGGTAATGAGAACGGTTAAGAGAACCATCGTCGTATATACGGGCGGCAGCGCCTCCATTGCCGGGAGCTGGTCGAACGCGCCCGCCGTCATTATCGCGTTTTATCCCGGTCGGTGGCAGGGACAGGTTATTGCGGAGATACTATTCGGCGATGTTAACCCGAGCGGTCATTTGAGCGTCACCTTCCCCTCGAACGCCAACGATCTGCCGGTGTATACGCTGGATAATTACGAATTTAAGTGCACATCCGTGGACACGGCGCATGGCTATTTCTTTTTCGAAAAAACAGGTAAAAAGCCTCTTTTCTGGTTCGGTCATGGACTGAGCTATACCACATTCAAATATAACAACATAGCCGTACACGGGCCGTCGACAATTGCAGCGAACGATCGCGTTGATATTAGCGTGGCTGTTCAAAATACCGGGACGTGCTCGGGTGACGATGTGGTGCAGCTCTACGTGAAACCGCCCGCCGGCAGCGCCGTGCCCCGGCGCGTTAAGGACCTTCGTGGATTCGCCCGGGTTTCGCTGGAGCCCAACGAATACAAGATCGTCTCCTTTACCCTGGGTCCGCGTGACTTTTCGATATACGAACCGAATGACATGACAAAAACCGGAGCGTGGAACGTCATCCCGGGTACTTATGAACTCATCGTCGGATCGACATCGGATCCCGCGGAGTTGGTCAATGGAAACGGGAAATGCCTGACCACCACACTAACAGTTCAATAATTCAATCGGATTTGGAGGAATTATGAAACAAGCAGTACGAGGGGTGACGCATACAATTGCCTGTTGTATACTTTCCTTTTGCGGAACGATCGTGGCCGCCAGTGATGATGTCGTCATCACGCCGACAGGCAGTGCCGCCCTGGAGGCCGGGCAAATAAAAGAGGGGTTTTTTAAGCCCACCACTTCGTCACTGTATATTTATCCAATCTCCCATGTATGGCAGCAGAACGCACGCCTTTTTTTTGGATACGACGTCCTCATGAAAAACAAGCTGCATATGAATTTTACCGGCGGCGGCATCATCGCCTTTTCCACGCCCCAGCTCTCCAATTTTCCGGTCACCATGCAGACCCACCACATCTTTTATGTCGATAAAGCGTACGCTGACTACCCGCTCGGCGATCCCAATCGCCTGTTTCTGCAGTTTCAACTCGGTCTGTTTCCCTATAAGTACAATCCCCATGTCCGTAACCTCGGCGAGTACCTTTTCAGGACGCTTGCCTATCCGCTCGTGGTATATAACGAATTCGATTACCCCAAGGTTAACCTGCTTGGCGCCCGGATTCATTTCCAGTTTGCCGACAATCTCTTAGAAAACGACCTGCTCCTGCACAGCGAACTCATCGGAATTCCCGTACAGGATTGGTCGATAAGCGATATTCTCAGTTCTTCTATCGCGAAGGTGGTCACCATCGGCGCGGGGGTTTCATTTTCGCATTATTTATCGGTCTATCAAGGCCGTTACGCGCCATCATGGGCCGACCCTTATTACTATCCGAACAACCTCGCCACCCAGGATAAAAATTATTTCCGGGTCAATATCGGCACCGATACGGCATATCTTGATTGGAAATCGATCCGGGCGATGGGCCTCTTTTCGATAGACCCTAAGCCGATTATTCCGCTCGATATTTTCGGTACAAACGACCTTATACTCTATGGGGAAATCGATGTAATAGGCTTGAAAAATTATCCCTACCGCGTCGGCGATGTCGGGTATGACAGTGTAAGCGATAGGATTTTTTATACGGCCGGGTTTAACCTTCCGGGGTTCAAGATTATTGACCTCATTACCGGAGAGATCGAATACTGTTCCAATAAAAGCGCGTTTTCAGACGAGAAAATCTACGGCAGCTCGACGCCGTCACTTCTTCCCGTCAGCCTGTCGCAATATACCCCGAGAGTAAACAGAGCCTTGTGGCGCTGGTCCGTCTATGTAAAAAAATCATTTTTCGACGACCATTTTAATATTATTGCGCAGGCAGCCCGCGATCATAAAAAAATCAATTTTTACTATTTCCAGAAGGATTATATGTCATTCATGGAAGCACTGCCAACGGTAAAAGACTGGTGGTGGACGTTTAAAACCGAATTCAAGTTCTAGTAAAAGGAGTGCTGCTTCATGCGACGCTTAACCTTTCTCTGTGCGCTTATTATTATGTGCTGTTACTCCCTGTCTATTGGTCAGGCAATTACGGGCCGGGTGATTTCGTCGTCGTCAAGTCCGATTGCCGACGCTGCGGTCTCGCTCACGGTGCGGGGCGTTGCAGTCAGGACCAACACCTCGGGCCAGTTCGCCCTTGACCTCTCTTCCACGCTGCCGCAGGCCCTAAAACGCGGCATCCGTTCGAACATGTATTATAACGGCCGCTCCTTTGTCATTACGGTAACGGCTCCGCAACAAATCGCCATCGAGCAGTACGCGCTCAACGGTAAGAAAATCAGGACCGTTGCCGACAAGACGTTCGGGATCGGAACGCACGAGGTCCCCCTTGCGCCGGGAAAAATCGCCGAAGGCATTTCCATCATATGGATCACCCGGGGCGGCGACCGTTACTCATTGATTTTCGCTCATACGGGGCCCTTCCACTCGGTCATTGCCGGCAGCGGCGCCGCGGCGGCGGCGCGCAAGCTGGCGGTATCGCCGGCAACCGTGGGCGGCGAGGCGCTCGTGGTGTCAAAAACGGGATACAACCCCCGGTCGCTCGATATCACGTCGTATGCCACGCAGAATCTCGGTGATATCGTACTCCTGACCGTGGCCGAGGATTCAGCAGCCATCGAGTCGAAAGTGGACTCGCTTCTTGCGTTCATGTCCAATGCGCAAAAGGCCGGGCAGATGGTGCAGGTGATCAATTCGCTCGTCAGCCCCGACGACGTCAGGAACTACGGGTTTGGATCCGTTTTTAACGGCGGCGAGGAGCCGGTAAGTCCCAATACTCCGGCAAACTGGGCTACCCGTCTCAACGCCCTGCAGGATGGCGCACTCGCCTCCACCCTCAAGATCCCGATGATTTACGGGCTCGACGCGGTGCACGGCAACGGAAAAGTCGTAGGGTCTACCATTTTCCCGCACAATATCGGGCTCGGGTGTACGGGCGACAGCGCTCTCGTTGAACGGGTCGGACGCATCACCGCCTATGAGTGCAGGGCGCTCGGCATCCATCTGACCTTTGCGCCGTGCGTATCCGTGGTGCGCGACGAACGCTGGGGCCGCACCTACGAAGGGTTCGGCGAAACCCCGGAGATCAACAGCAGGATGGGCGCCGCCATAACGCGGGGTTTGCAGGGAGACG